>JBMSWW010000079.1:0-7088 GCA_049425065.1 Chitinophagaceae bacterium | reverse complement strand
CATTGTACAAAGGTAAGAAACCTAATAAGCAGCCCCGCTGCCTGCAATATTTTGAATGGGGTGCCAGGTGGTTTTAATCTCTTGTAGGTCCATGATCAGGTAGGGAGATTGTCCGCTGGTGCCGTCTAATTTTTTACCTGCCCAGTTCAGTGTTCTTTTCACATTGCTGGCACTATCCTGTTGAATTTTTTTCCATGCATCGTTGTCGGTATCGCCCAGCACAACCGCATTCACATCTAAATGATTGCCTAGCCAACTTATCAATTCTGCGGGTTTTCCTGTTAAGATGTTGACTACACCGCCGGGAAGATCAGCGCTATTTAATACTTCTGCAAAACTGATAGCCGACAGGGGACTTTTATGGGAGGCAATGATCACACAGGTATTTCCGCCAGCAATACAGGGAGCCATCATAGACACCAGCCCCAGCAGGGAACTGTTTTGTGGAGCAATCATGCCGATCACTCCCATAGGTTCAGGAACAGAGAAATTAAAATGTGAACTGGCTACCGGATTGACGCTACTGAATAAGGCTTGGTACTTATCACACCATCCTGCGTAATGCAAAAGTCTATCTACAGAGAGTGTGAGTTCCTTAGTAGCGGCTGCTTTTGAAAACCCTTCTTGCAGCAACTCATTCATGAATTGGTTTTTTCGTCCTTCCAGCATCTCTGCCATGCGATATAAAATCTGACCGCGATTAAAGGCGGATCTATTGCTCCATCCACCGAGTGCTGTTCTTGCGGCTCCAATAGCATCGCGCAGGTCTTTGCGAGAGGCAAGGCAAACGTTCGCTATCTTTTTCCCTTGCGCATTTACCGGAGAGTAATAGCGTCCCGACTCTGTGCGGGGAAATTGACCGCCTATATAAAGCTTGTACGTTTTAAGTACTTCTAACCGTAGAGTTGATGTTGCCATGTTGCGTAATTAACTAAGTTGAACATAGGGTGATAGACCATGTAAGCCTCCTTCTCTTCCAAAGCCACTCTCTTTATAGCCGCCAAAGGGAGACACCGGATCAAATTGGTTGTAGGTGTTTGCCCACACCACTCCTGCGCGGATTCTTTTAGTGAGGTTAAAAATTCTGGAACCTTTGTCGGTCCACACCCCGGCACTCAATCCATAGGGACTATTATTTGCTTTTTCAATTACCTCGTCATCCGTTCTGAACGTGAGGATGGAAAGGACTGGTCCGAATATTTCTTCTTGTGCAATGCGACTGCTCTGGGCTACATTGCTGAATAAAGTAGGCTTACAGAAAAATCCTTTGTTGGGCAGCTTGCAAATGCTCTCATAAAAACTAGCCCCTTCTTTTTTTCCAATCTCAATGTATTGTTGAATAGTTTTTAATTGTTGCAAGGAGTTGATGGCCCCTATATCGGTATTCTTATCTAAAGGATTACCTACGCGAAGAGTGGCTAATCGATCTTTTAGTTTTCGAATAAATACATTGGCAATAGATTCCTGCACATAGAGCCGGGAGCCCGCACAACAAACATGTCCCTGGTTGAAAAATATTCCATTGATCACTCCTTCCACTGCTTGGTCAATAGGAGCATCCTCGAAAATAATATTAGCACCTTTACCGCCGAGTTCGAGAGTCAGTTTTTTATTTTGTCCTGCAATAGAGCGTAGAATGAGTTTGCCCACTTCTGTAGAACCGGTGAAGGCAATTTTATTAACACCACTGTGTTGCACCATTGCCGCTCCGGTATCGCCGGCGCCGGTGAGAATGTTAACAACACCTGGAGGAAGATCTGCTTCTTGTATGATCTCTGCTAATTTCAACGTAGTGAGCGGTGTTGTTTCTGCGGGCTTCAGTACCACGGTGTTGCCGGTAGCTAAGGCTGGCGCTATCTTCCAGGCCGCCATCAATAAAGGAAAATTCCAAGGAGTGATCTGACCGGCTACTCCGAGTGAGCTGGCTTTTTTATTGGGAAATGCGTAATCGAGTTTATCGGCCCAACCTGCGTAATAAAAGAAATGATTAGCGGCAGTGGGGATGTCAAAGTCGCGACTTTCCCGAATTGTTTTTCCCCCATCCAGCGTTTCAATGATGGCCAATTCTCTGGCTTTTTCCTGCATCATTCTCGCCACTCTAAAAATATATTTTCCTCTTTCTGCTGCAGATAATTTTTTCCAATATTTATCATAACCTCTACGTGCGGCCTGCACTGCTTTGTCAACATCTTTTGCAGATGCTTTAGCCACTTCGCTGAGTGTTTCTTCGGTGGCTGGATTGATAGTTTTAAAATACTTGGCTTCGGAAGGCTTCTGCCATTTACCCTCAATAAAGAGCTCATACTTTTTATTGATAGTAGCTGCCTGTGTGCTCTCGGGAGCGGGTGAATAATCCCAATTGGTTTCTAATTGCAGGGCAGGAGATTCTTTCAACTTTTTTTTAGCCATGTGGCAATATTTAATCGATACTGAAATAATTAGCGGACTGATACCCGCCATTGGTTTCTTTGGCAATTTGCATAAGTACGTCATTCGCCAAACTACTGGCCCCAAAGCGAAACCAGTGATTATTGAGCCAGGCTTCTCCCAGGGTTTCTTTCACCATTACGAGATAGTGCAGGGCCAGTTTTGATTTTGAAATTCCTCCAGCGGGTTTCATGCCAATCATGATGCCTGTACGATAATAATGATCACGAATGGCTTCCAGCATCACGAGGGTCACAGGCATGGTAGCGGCCGGTTGTATTTTCCCGGTAGAAGTTTTAATGAAATCAGCACCAGCCGCCATGGCAATATCACTTGCTTTTCTTACTTGATCTAGGGTGCCGAGTTCACCCGTTTCTAAAATTACTTTGAGACGGGCTATGCCACAGGCTTCTTTTACAGCGGCAATTTCATCGTATACAAAATTGTATTCTCCTGCGTGAAACCTTCCTCTGCTAATCACCATATCTACCTCATCGGCTCCTTCATTCACCGCGAATCTTGTTTCCGTTAATTTAATTTGGCGGGTAGACTGACCGCTGGGGAAGGCGGTGGCTACGGAAGCAACTTTAATCGAGGATCCCTCTAACGCTTTTTTGGCCACTTTCACCATTGTGGGATACACGCAGACAGCAGCTACGGTGGGTAAACCCGGGATGGAATCGTGCAAGTGCATCGCTTTAAAACATAATTGCTTTACTTTTCCGGGGGTATCTTTTCCTTCCAGGGTGGTGAGATCAATCATATTTAGGGCCATGCGAAGACCCTGCATTTTGCTAGGTCCTTTAATACTTCTTTTGGTAAATCTGGCAGCTCTCTCTTCCACTCCCGTATGGTCAATGGCAGGGTGGGCGAGTAGGCTTGCGCTTAATTCAGGTGTTCCAGCTAACTTCATGTGGGTTCTTTGGTGTGTTAAAAGTAAAACTTATTACCTATCATTGCTATTCGGTTCTTATTACCTCCAAAAATTTAGTTATGCGAAGACTTAATTTAATGCTGACAATGACGCTGCTTTTGCTTGGACAGCTCTTGTTACAGGCACAACCTACGTTTCCTGAAAATGGAGTAGCAGATCCCCGTACCGGGTATTATGCGTTCACACATGCTACCATTGTGAAAGACGTGAACACCACGCTGAATGATGCAACGTTAATTATTCGTGATGGGAAGATTTTATCTGTAGGAAGCGGATTAGTTGCTCCTATTGGCGCTGTAGAAATTGACTGTAAAGGAAAGTTTATTTACCCTTCTTTTATTGACCTTTATGCTGATTATGGAATTCCTTCGGCACAACAGCGGCCCGCGGGTCAGCCTTTTGATTTTTTCCGTTCCACTCAATTAGAGTCTGCTCAAAAGGGTCCTTATGGATGGAACCAGGCATTGAAGAGTGAACAACAGGCCCATATGGTTTTTACCGTGGATGACAATAAGGCGAAAACCCTTCGTGAGGCAGGATTTGGTACGGTGCTCAGTCATATCCGTGATGGAATTGCACGTGGAACCGGCAGCTTGGTAACACTGGCTTCTGAAAAAGAGAATTTAGTATTAGTTAAAGATAGAGCCTCTGCGCATTACTCATTTAGTAAAGGAAGCTCTTCGCAAAGCTATCCCAGCTCCATGATGGGGATGATTGCGTTATTGCGTCAAACTTACTTGGATGCGAATTGGTATAAAACACAACCTACGGAAGAAGGATACAACCTTACACTAAAAACATGGAATGAAAATCAATCCTTGCCTCAAATTTTCGAGGCCAACGATAAATGGAATGCATTGCGTGCAGATAGAATCGGAGATGAGTTTGGTGTTCAGTACATCATCAAGGCTGGACAAAATGAGTACCAGCGCATTGCTGAAATAAAAGATACTCGTGCTGCTTTTATTGTGCCAATGAATTTCCCAATGGCTCAGGATGTAGAAGATCCGGTGGATGCACGATTTGTGGCACTAAACGATATGAAGCATTGGGAGATGGCACCCGCGGGTCCTTCTTTCTATGAGAAAGCGGGTATTCCTTTCTGTTTAACTACCGCCGATCTTTCTAGTGTGAGTCAATTCGGGAAAAATTTACAGAAGGCAAAAGAGTATGGATTGTCAGATACTAAAGCCTTAGAGGCACTTACTAAAACACCAGCCACTCTCTTGGGAGTATATGATAAAGTAGGAAGTTTAGAAGCTGGCAAACTGGCTAACTTCTTGATCACCTCAGGGCCTGTTTTCCAAGAGAAAACTACGTTACTTCAAAACTGGGTGCAGGGAATAAAATATACCCTCAAAGAAGATCTCAGTCAAGTGGCAGGATCTTATCAACTGGAAGTGAATATGCCGGCTGGTAAAAAAATCTACACCTTGGACGTCAAATCTTCCAACGCAGCTAGCGTGCTTGCAAAGGATACCCTGCAGGCAAAACTCAGTTTTGATGGAAAACAAGTGAAACTCAATTTTGCTCCGGCTATTCGATTAAGTGGAGTCTCCAATGGAAAAGAATGGAATGGAGTAGGTACTGATTCACTAGGTAATTCACTAACCTGGACGGCTACTTGGCTGAAAACAAACACTCCTGCTCCTGAAAAAGAGCGTAAAAAACCTTCTCCGTTTGTTGGTAAAGTCACGTATCCTTTCTTACCATATGGTTGGGACGCAGGACAACAACCTAAAACAGAAACTATTTTGATTCGTAATGCTACGGTGTGGACCAATGAAGAAGCAGGGATTCTTCAAAATGCAGATGTATTATTAAAGGACGGGAAAGTGATTGCGGTAGGAAAAGGTCTTATGGCAGACGACGCTCGCGTAATTGATGGCACAGGCAAACATGTAACTCCCGGAATTATAGATGAACACTCACATATTGCCGCTGCTTCCATCAATGAAGGAGGACAGTCTGTCACTTCTGAGGTTCGCATCGGAGACAACTTAAATCCGGACGATATTAATATCTATCGTCAGTTAAGTGGCGGGGTTACTACCTCTCATATTTTACATGGTTCTGCCAATACCATTGGAGGACAAACCCAACTTATTAAGTTGCGTTGGGGGGCTAATGATGAGGGATTAAAATTTCGTAACTGGACCGGACAGATAAAGTTTGCACTGGGGGAAAACGTAAAACGTTCTGCCTCTCCTTTGGGCAATAATCGTTATCCTGATACAAGAATGGGAGTAGAGCAAGTGTTAGTGGATGCGTTCACTCGTGCCAAGGATTATCAGAGAGTATGGCAGAATTATGAGAAAGCCCGCCAGGTGTATGATGCAGCTAAGAATAAAAAAGGACTTACTGCTCCGGTTACGCCTCGTAAAGATTTAGAATTAGACGCACTCGTAGAGATTTTAGAAAAGAAACGTTTTATCACTTGTCACTCTTATGTGCAAAGCGAAATCAATTCCGCTATGGAAGTAGCCAATCGCATGGGGTATACCGTAAACACATTTACACATATTCTGGAGGGCTATAAAGTAGCTGACAAGATGAAGCGTCATGGTTCTTTTGCTTCTACCTTCTCCGATTGGTGGGCCTATAAAATGGAAGTAGAGGACGCCATTCCTTACAATGCGGCCATTATGCAAAAAGTGGGGTTGACCGTAGCCATTAATTCTGATGAAGCAGAAATGGCACGTCGTTTGAATCAAGAAGCTGCTAAGATTGTTAAATACGGAGGAGTTACAGAAGAAGAAGCTTTGAAAATGGTCACCTTGAATCCGGCTATTATGCTGCATGTAGCAGATCGTGTGGGAAGTTTGAAGCCAGGTAAAGACGCGGATGTGGTAGTGTGGAGCGATCATCCCTTGAGTATTTATGCCAAGTCTCTATATACTATAGTAGATGGCGCTGTATACTTTGATCGTGAAAAGGATGGGCAACTCCAACAGAAAGTGGAAGCGGAAAGACTTCGCTTGGTACGCAAGCTAAATGGCGAAAAGAGAGGGGGCGCTCCCACCATGCCAGCTCAGCCTAGCTATCAAGTAATGCATACCTGTAGTGATCATGGACATAGTCATGGACTGCTGGTAATTGATAACGATGAAAACTCCAACGATTAAACTACGTCTTATGCAAAAAATATTTTCATTCATAATTACGCTGGCATTAACAAGCTTTGTGTTTGCGCAAGAAACTGTATTGCCTGCTAAAGAGCAAAAGGGATCTTTTTATTTGACCAACGCTACTATCCATGTGGGTAATGGCACGGTAATTAAAAAAGGAACCATAAAAGTGACCAATGGTAAAATAGAAGCTGTTGGTGATAATATTACGATACCTGTTACTGGGGAGAATGTGACAGATCTTCAAGGGCAAGATCTGTACCCAGGCCTTATTCTGCCTACCAGTACACTCGGGTTAGTAGAGATCAGCGCCGTAAGAGCTACCCAGGATGTTCGTGAGATCGGGGATTTGAACCCCAGCGTGCGTTCTATTGTGGCGTATAACACCGATTCAAAAGTGATCAATACGCTTCGTTCGAATGGTATTTTGATTGCCAATGTGGTGCCCCAGGGAAGTTTTGTAGCGGGTACATCTTCTTTGGTACAATTAGATGCTTGGAACTGGGAAGATGCGGCGTATAAAACAGATGCCGGCTTGCATGTATATATGCCTTCATTGATGGCGCGCCCTAGTTTTGGAAGACGTGGTGGCGGTGGTG
>JBMSWW010000078.1:0-7323 GCA_049425065.1 Chitinophagaceae bacterium | reverse complement strand
TATCCATAGCAGCAGAGAGCAAGGGAACATTCAGGGTGATGGAACGGGTAAGTTTACTGCGGATATCTACTTCTCTGGGAAGCACCTGACTATAGCCGGGCATTAATAAGACATCATCGAAGGTGAGACCTTCTCCAAATAAACGATCCGTAAATGCGGGGGAGGATTTTCTTGTCGCCATGTGCAAAGATAGGCTTCTCAAGAAATTTGGGCCAAATCAAATTTTTAGGGGCTATTTGATCAGGGCAACTGTTCCTTTTCGGAATACAGGCTGCCCCGTGTCTTTGTGAATGTAGCTAAGCATCCAGACGAACACGCCCGTTGTTTGGGATTGCCCGTTTACACGTCCGTCCCAGCGCTCCATCCAATTTCGGCTCTCGAAGACCAACTGTCCCCAACGATTGAATACCCTAAAATGATAATCCAGCGCCTTCAAGGCATTATGAGGTTGAAACCAATCATTGAGACCATCGTTATTGGGAGTAAATGCCGTAGGTACTTCTATCAAGCAGTGGTCTAAAACTTTCACCAGTTTCTCAAGACTGTCGCTGCAACCTAGTTGAAAATTGGTAGCCGTTAAACGGATACGATAAACGCGCTCACGGTTAAGGGTCGCAAATTGATAGGGGGCTGGGTCTTTCACGCTACTGAACTCTAACCCATCGATCTTCCATTTCCAACTATCTACTAAGCCTACACTATTATTGGCGAGCACAAATTTGTCTTCAGGACAAATGATACTATCTGAGATACTAAAGTCAGCCTTTACTTTATTATTGAGTACTAACTGTTGTGAGACGGTATCGCTACAAGTGCCATTGCTTACAATTAATGAAATTTCATTGGTACTGCTGGATGGAAAATTAATGGTGTGATTCTGTGTAGTAATGTTGAGGGCACCGTTGAAAGTCCAGCTCCAACTATTGATGCCATTTCCTCCTCCATGGGTAAATAAGTAATTATTACTTTGACAACCTAATTGCGCTGTGTAAGCAAAACTAGCATTCACTGTATCTGCCACGGTGAAATTCATGAACTGTTGAGGGGTGCCTTGGCCACATTCGTCTACCAAAATGGTGGTGTCAGTTCCTGTTTTTAATTGTAACTGGTAGGTGCCACCCTTTTGAATAGGGGCCTCAAATTTCACCGTTACGTAGTTGGTTTTTCCATTGATACAATTACCGCTGGCCGCAATTACGTTCACGGAGGCGGGACCTGTCACTAAAAAGTCAGTGCCTCCCGGATCGATACTGGAGCAGAGAATTCTTTTCGGGAAAAACAGGGTTATTGAATCAGGTGCACAGCCTCTTTTTCCAATGCTGTCTGCATATATAGGTTGTGGAATAAAATAAGTGAAGGAAAGGGTGTCACCCGGAGGAATTTCTCTTCCACAGATATCCAGTAAGCTGTTTGCATCTGAACCGTTATTAATGATCAATTGATAATTGCCATTGGTAAGCGGAGCAGAAAGTGTCAGGGTTAATGAATCGGTATCAAAAGCAAGACTGCAGGAATCAGGTTCTGCTGCAATCACCGTGGCTACTGACGGGGAAATACTAAACTCGCTGCCGGAGAGCGTAGCGCTGTTGCAGCGAACTTTTTTATTCAATTTTACGTAGAGCTTTTTGCCATCACAGTCTGCTTTTACAGATCCTAATTTAGGTAGAAGGGGGTCGGTAATTACAGCCGTGCCCCCACTAAAACTAAGCGTGTAACCACTTTGAGTATTTGTGTAATGACTTATTAATAGTAGGTACTCATGGCCTGCAACGAGGTCGGGCATTCTGGCAAAAGTGGAGGCATTGGCAGCAGGGTCGGAGGCGCACTGAATAAAAGGCACGCCACTTGCGGAAGCTCCCGTAGGCCCATAAGTACCCGCCCAATTTCCAGTTATCACAATCGTGCGGTCTGTGAAGATGTCATCGGGGTTTCTACCCGTAATGTCATAGAGTTGCCAATCATAATCTTCATTGGCTGCCAGCGGGTTGATGACAAAACCTAAAGTACCTGATTGATAGCAAGTAAATCGATAGAAAAACGGATTTCTATTCTCATAGTTGGCGCCATCCCCACTACACCCTGGAACGTAAAGACTGGTAGTGGCACAAAGAGGTACATTCATTTGTGTGAATACAGTAGTGCCGCAGACCGGAAATGCCGTGGATGGAGTTTGTCCAAGGGTGTTGCAGGGTTGTGCTGAGGCCTTTGTAAAAGTCAGTAGAAGGATGGGTAGCCAAAAAAATAATTGCAAAGTCCTCTTCATGAAAGGCGGTAGTTACGCAACATTATAGCGATTGCCTGGTAAAGATACAATCAAGCCTGCTAATTCCATGTTAAGAAGTGCGCTGGCAAGTTTGGTGAGCGACCAATTGGTTTCCCTTAGCAGAAACTCAAAATTTACTATCTCGTTTTTTTTAATTAGGCTCCATAATAATTTCTCTTCTGGAGTTACTTCTTCCGGATCAGCATTCTGCTTTTCTTGCTGCCATTGTAAGGATTCACTTTGAGGTACCCAATTTAATTCAACCGCTATGTCCTCCACAGAAGTGAGCAAGATCGCCACATTATTTTTAATCAGTGAAAGGCAGCCTCTACTGGTTTTATCCGAAATTCTTCCCGGTAATGCAAATACCGGACGATGATAATCATAGGCCAATTGTGCGGTTAGTAAACTTCCTCCCCTGTTGTCAGACTCAATCACTATTGTAGCATCGGTCAGGGCTGCCACAATTCGATTTCTTTTGGGAAATAAAAACTCTTCCGCTTGAAAGCCTTTTCTATTCTCGGTAATTAAAGCGCCCTCTTGTTGTATCATCTTTTTGGCCAGTGCACGATTTGAAGCAGGATAAATTCTATCCAATCCATGTGCTAATACACCAAGGGTAGGAAGCTTGTTTAGTAGGGAGGCCTCGTGGGCAATAGTGTCAATTCCATAGGCTAAGCCACTTACAATACTACATTGATAAGGGACCAGCAATTCTATTAACTTTTCAGTGGCTAACTTTCCGGCTATTGAATTTCTTCGAGTGCCCACGATGGCAATCATTCTTTTTGCGTTAAGAGTCGCTATTCCTTTCGTGAACAATAACAACGGTGCATCCGGGCAATGTACTAAGCGATGCGGATATGAATTCTCCCCTATAAAGTGAGTATTAATTTGATTACGCTCAATGAAGTTGAGTTCATCCTCTACGATTTTCCAGTTGTTAAATTGCTGGATATTGTCGGCAATGGTTGGGGTGATGCCAGCGACTTTTAATAGTTCTTCGACAGGGGCTTTAAAAACTTCATGAATGTTGAATTTATTGAGAAGTTTTTTAGCTTTTACAGGACCCAGCTTGGGGATTAATGTGAGGGCAATCTGAAAGGGTAGGGAATTCTTCATAGAGATGATTTCCCTAAATATATTCTTTCGCTATACCTAATGCTAGAGGTCGAGTATTTTCATTTCTGTACGACGATTCTTGGCTCTTCCTTCTTCAGTATTGTTATCGGCAACTGGTTGAGTTAATCCGTATCCTTTGGCGGTTAACCGTTTGGCATCAATTTTATTTTTGACCAAGTAGTCCACCACTGCTTTGGCTCGATTGTCACTCAATAGCAAATTGCTTTCTGCTTTTCCTACATTGTCTGTGTGTCCGCTTATTTCAATTTTTAGCGTGGGATTTTCAGTGAGCAAAGTGACGAGCTTGTCTAGTTCCGTAACAGAAGCGGGATTCAATTCGTAACGATTCGTTTCAAAGAAAATGTTTTTCAATACGATGCTGGCGTTTTGTTCGATCGGCTGCAGTAAAATATTTTTTTCAGCAGTTGAATCGGTAGTTCCATTTTTTAAAAAGTACTGATCAGAGTTAAATAGATAGCCTCGCTGATTCACTGTAAATGCATAATCTCTTCCAGTGGGTAAAGTGAGCAGGTAATTTCCTAGTGAATCTGTTTTGACTTTTGATATCACTTGGCGAGTACTCAGATCTGTAAGTTCAAGTGTGGCAGAAATTCCTTTACCCGTTTTTTTATCGGTGACGGTTCCTTTTACCCACCTTGTTTCATAGGGGCGAATGTCTTGTTTTAATTCGAAGCTATAAATGTCCAGTCCTCCATAGCTATCTTTTCTTTCACTGGAGTAGTAAGCAGTTTTTCCGTCAGCGGTGATAAAGAGGGTACCTTCTCTGTCAATGGTGTTGATCGGATAGCCCAGGTTAACAGGTTGACTCCAAGTTCCGCTCGCTTGTTTGCGCACATAGAAAAGATCGTCATCTCCATAGCCTAGCCAATACGAGGAAGTGAAATATAAAGTTTGATTGTCGGCATGAATAAAAGGACATTGTTCATCGGCACTGGTGTTAACACCGGGTCCGAGATTTTCCGGTGCACTCCATTGACCGTTATCCAACAAACGACTTACATAAATGTCACTACCTCCTAATCCTCCTGTACGACGGCTGGCAAAATAAAGTTCTCTTTTGTCAGGAGAAAGACAAGGTTGTGATTCCCATTGGTCGGAGTTAATTTGAGGACCTAAGTTTTTGGCAGCGGACCAGCCATTTGGAGTTCGATAAGAAATATATAGATCGCAACCTCCATAACTATCAGGACGATAGCAGCCGGTAAATACCAACCACTCTCCATCTTGGGAGATCATCATGGCTCCTTCGCTTTGAGGAGTGTTCAAGGAACCTTTTAAAGGAGTGGCTGTTTCCCAGTTGCCTCCTTTGACGCGGCGACTACCAAAAAAATCTTCATTGTAGAGTTCCACTCTTCGCGTGTAAAATAATTGGGTGCCGTCAATTGTTTGTGAAGGAAGGTACTCGGCTAACTTGGAGTTAACAGAGGGCCCTAAGTTTTTGGGTGCAAAAACTGTTTTGTCTTTATTGGTTTGTTCCGTTTTTTCAAAGTTGACAGCAAACTCAAAAGATTTTTTTCGTTGTAAAGCCTGTTCTAGTTGGGCTCCAGTTGGTTTTACTTGATCGATAAAGCGATTGATCATTTCAAGCGCTTTGTTAAAATCACCCGTGCCGGCCAAGCTGATTGAATAGGATAATAGGTGAGGCTTTGCATAATTTATGTCGATCGCCATTGCTCTTCTAAAACAGATGACGCTGTACGAATAATTCTTTTGCTCGCTTTGTAGTTTCGCTAATGCTAGCCATGCGTCTGCATAATTTTCATCTGCATCGGTGGCATCTTGCAAAAAAGAAATAGCTTCTTTAGATTTACCAGCTGTTGCTTTCTCATAGGCTTTTTCATAGAGCTGCACCGCTTTACGACTTATTTTTTCAGGGCGATACTCTTGCGCTGTCAGCTTGTGTAGCATCCCCAAAATCGCTAGGAGAAAGAAGAGTGTGTTAGTAAAAGTCCTCATGGTACATTCATATATTTATGTAATTGGAGGCTCAGCTCCCATTTTGGATTTTCTTTGATATAATTCACTAGTAAGGGAGTGATGCTATCTGCCTTACTCCATTCTGGTTGCAGGTAAAGTTTGCATTCGACATTCACAACGGCTGCGTATTGTTCCGCCCAGGCAAAATCACTTGGATGATACACTACTACTTTTAATTCGTCTGCTTTTTGCAAACTCTCTGTAAGAGGCGCCTTAAATTTTTTAGGAGACAAACAAACCCAGTCCCAAGTGCCAGTGAAAGAATGACTACCTGAGGTCTCTAGATGACAAGCCAAGTCAGCTTTGTGTAGCTGTGTGGTTAGTTCATCTAGTGGATGCATCAAGGGTTCTCCTCCTGTGATTACTACAATTTTTGCAGGCGTTTTTTTTTCTTACTCCACTAAAGAATCAATTTCGTATTTATGATGCTTTTCAGCGTCCCAGCTTTCTTTTACATCGCACCATACACATCCTACATCACATCCTCCCAAGCGAATAAAATAAGCCGCTTTCCCTTGATGAAAGCCTTCGCCTTGCAGGGTATAAAACTGCTCCATTACAGGAAGTACTTGGGGGGTAGAAGAAATCATGCGTAAATGATAAAAGTGATTGGAGGCTTCTTAGTGTTTTTGTTGACAAGAAAGGAAGGTGTTTTTCAACAGTGCCGCAATGGTCATAGGGCCTACTCCCCCCGGCACCGGTGTAATCCACGATGCTTTGGGGGCTACTGATTCAAAATGAACATCTCCCAATAATTTAAATCCGGATTTTTTAGAAGGATCGGGTACTCTTGTTATACCTACGTCTATGATAACAGCGCCTTCTTTCACCATGTCTCCCGTTAAAAATTCTGCTTTACCTAAGGCAGCAACAATAATATCGGCAGAGCGACAGAGGGTGGCCAGGTCTTTTGTTTTGGAATGACAAAGGGTAACTGTACAGTTGCCGGGATGGGTGTTGGCGCTGAGCAGGATACTCATGGGTCTTCCTACAATATTGCTTCTTCCAATAACTACTGCATGTTTGCCCGCCGTGTTTATTTTAAAGTGTTCTAATAATAGCATGATACCATGCGGAGTGGCGGGCAGAAAACCGGGAAGTCCCTGCACCATTTTCCCAATGTTCACCGGATGAAAACCATCCACATCTTTATCGGGGTCAATGGTATTGATTACCTCTTCATCAGAAATATGTTTGGGAAGAGGAAGTTGCACTAAGATGCCATCCACGTCGGGATCGGTATTCAACTCTTTGATTTTATTAAGCAACTCATGCTCAGTTATGGAATCTTCGTAGCGGATCAGGGTTGATTTGAATCCGGTTTCATCACAAGCTTTTACTTTGGCTGCCACATAGGTAGCACTTGCACCATTATTTCCCACTAAAATAGCGGCCAGATGCGGCGTTTTTTTTCCTTCCGCTAGTCCTTGAGCCACTTCTAATTTCAATTCGTCTTTCAAAGCCTGCGCAGCTTGTTTGCCATCTAAAATTTTCATGGTGCAAAATTAGCGGCATTTGCAACAGAAATTTCCCTTCATTTTTAGCTAATTCACCTTTACTTAAAAAGGGTCGTCTTTTATTTTAAGCTAAACATGTTGGTAAAAAAAATCATATCGCTGCTGCAGGTCTTACCTGCATTCCTCTCTTTATGTGCGCAAGAAAATGTTTCGTCGCTATATTTTCAAGACGCCTTGAATTTTCCACGCTTTCAAAAAATGCAAAGTCCTTTTTCAGTTACCGCAAACCCTGCATTCTTGGCTCATTTTTCCTCTACTAGTTGGGCATTCTCTGCCGAGAAACGGATGGCGGTACCTGGCTGGCTGCAGGCAAATGGAATAGGGCTTTTATCATCGAGAGCAGGCCATTGGGCACTGCAAGGAGAAGCCAGTGGGTTGGAAGGGGTTCGCAGGCAACAGCTGGTTATTACACATGCACGCCAC
>JBMSWW010000077.1:0-7375 GCA_049425065.1 Chitinophagaceae bacterium | reverse complement strand
TTCATGGCCAAAATAGCTTTGTCTACCTCATTACCCAGGCCGGCATTCCTCAGCACTTTTTCCGCTTTGGCAAACTCCGGGGGCAGGAGCATTTTATAGACCGCGCTTCCAAAAAAGCCGTCCGTCTTTCCCAGATTTAAAATTGCATTCGCAACTCCTTGATTTAGAGCGTCTTTTATTCCATCCCCCGCCTCCAACTGCGTCAAATTACCTACCTTCCCGGAGGACAAAGAGGGAAGCTTTATCTGAGCATGGATACTCATCAGTAGCCCTAAAAAGAAGGCGATCAAGAAAAGAAAAGGTTTCATAACACAAATTTGACGCGAAAATCCGCTTCATCATGCTGATTCTCCGATATTAAGGAAGTTTTAAGAGCCCCCCTTGTCAATTAAGGAAAGTAAAATATCTTTGCGCGCAACAGCCTAAGGAGTAAAATCCTATCTTAGGTTTGCTTAATCTATTTGAACCAAAAAAACTGATATGAAAAAAATGTACTTCGTGCTGGTATTGGTAATTGCCAGTTTGCCTTTTAACAGCTTTGCTCAAAAAGCAACATCAAAAGCAAGCGTAGGGGTTACCGGCGGAATCACGATGGCTAACCAATATGGATCTAAGGGTGGAGCCCTAATCAAAGACGATCAAAAAGTTGGTTTCGCGTTGGGTTTGACAATGGAAACTCATCTTGGTAAAAGTGCATTCAGTTTCCAACCTGGCATTTTCTACGCACAAAAAGGGCGTATTGAAAATGTAAGCTTCAGAGAGAAAAAATATTGGGCTCTTCGTTACGCAGAATTACAAGCTAATTTCTTATACAACATCAAGAGCAAAAAAGGCTTCACTTTCTATGCAGGAGGTGGTCCTACTTTCGCCGCTGATCTTCCTTCTTTCGTAGAGACTCGTCTCTTAGATATGGATCCTCTTGGTAACAATGAATTCGTAGAAAGCGGAAGTCGCTCAGTTAACTGGGGCACAATGGCTGCTTCTGATTTCAAAGGACCCGATTGGGGTGTTAATATGATGATCGGCATCCGTGCTAACTGCGGATGGTCAGTTGGATATAACTACACGATCGGTCTTCGTAACATTATGTCAGTTCCTGCTGGTAATGATGCACTTCGCAACCATTTCATGGGTCTGCGTGTGAGCTACTGGATCAAGAATAAATAATTCATCCCGCTATGCGGGAAACTAGAAAGCCTCCCAAGCGGGAGGCTTTCTCTTTGTATCAACTTTCTGAAACAATACCTTTGCGCACGAAACAATTACTTCCATGAGTGCACCACATTTATCAGAGCAAGAGCAATTACGTAGAGAAAAACTCGCTGAATTAATTATGATGGGGATCGAGCCTTATCCGGCTCCATTGTTCCCTGTCAATACTTTTTCTATTGATGTAAAAGAGAAATACACCGATGAAAATGCAGTTACTTTCACTGATTGCTATTTAGCGGGTCGTATTATGAGTGTGCGCGACATGGGTAAAGCGAATTTTGTAGTGATACAGGATTCCAAAGGGAAAGTGCAGCTCTATATTAAGAGAGATGATATCTGCCCCAGAGAAGACAAATCGCTTTATGATGTTGTTTGGAAAAAATTAATCGATATCGGAGATATCATTGGAGTGAAGGGCTTTGTATTTCGCACCAAGACCGGAGAGTTAACGGTGCATGTGAAAGAATTGGTATTGCTCAGCAAATCATTACGTCCTTTACCGATAGTAAAAGAAGCAGAAGGACAAACCTTTGATGCGGTTACCGATCCTGAATTTAAATACCGTCAACGCTATGCGGATTTAATCATCAACCCAGCGGTAAAAGAAACTTTCATCAAACGCACCAAACTGATCAACTCCATTCGTCAATTCTTAAATGAACATGGTGCGTTGGAAGTAGACACGCCTGTATTGCAAAGTATCCCTGGCGGAGCAGCCGCTCGACCTTTCATTACACATCATAATGCATTAGATATTCCGCTTTATCTACGAATCGCGAATGAACTTTATTTAAAAAGATTGATTGTGGGTGGTTTTGACTGGGTGTATGAATTCAGTCGCAACTTCCGTAATGAAGGAATGGACAGGACCCATAATCCGGAATTCACCATCTTAGAATTTTACACTGCGTATAAAGATTATTTCTGGATGATGGAAACCACCGAGCAGTTGTTAGAAAAAGCAGCACTCGATGTTTGTAACACTACCGATGTAACTGTTGGCGACAAAACAATTTCCTTTAAAGCACCATTCAAACGCATCAGCATTTTTGATGCTATTCAAGAGCATACAGGATTTGATGTGAGTCGTATGAACGAAGATCAATTACGTTCGGTGTGCAAGCAATTACATATTCAGGTAGACAATACTATGGGTAAAGGAAAGTTGATTGATGCCCTTTTTGGAGAAAAATGTGAGAAGCATTATATACAACCAACTTTTATAATCGACTATCCTGTAGAGATGAGTCCGCTTACCAAGAAGCATCGCGATAAGCAAGGATTAGTAGAGCGATTTGAACTCATGATCAATGGAAAAGAAATTGCGAACGCGTATAGTGAATTGAACGATCCGCTGGATCAGCGCGAACGATTTGAAGAGCAGATGAAATTAGCAGAGCGTGGCGATGATGAAGCCATGTTTATTGATCAAGACTTTTTACGCGCTTTGGAATATGGAATGCCACCAACTGCCGGTATCGGATTCGGCATCGATCGTCTCTGTATGTTGTTAACCAACAATCCTTCTATTCAGGATGTACTCCTCTTCCCACAAATGCGTCCGGAAAAAACGTTTACAGAAGAAGAGAGTACTGATCAGAAATAGTGATTGGCCGCATATTCAACTCAGTCCACAAACAAATCTGTATACAACTGTGCGCCGGGCACTACGGAATAAGAAGATAGATCCGTAATGCCTTCCGCAGCTAGTACTTGTTCATCTAAAAAAAGATTGCCTGTGCAAGTAGCAGCAGATTTATTGAGAATATAATAAGCCGCGTCAGCTAAGATTTCAGGAGTTCGACTCATGTTCGCGAGCATTTGTCCGCCTAATAAATTTCGTACAGCGGCCGTATCAATAGTGGTACGTGGCCAAAGGGAATTGGCGGCAATACCGGCTTCTTTTAATTCACGCGCCCAACCCAAGGTCATCATGCTCATGTTGTACTTCGTAATCGTATACGCCACATGTCCTGCTAACCATTTGGGATCTAAATTAACGGGAGGAGATAAGGTAAGAATATGAGGATTCTTTCCTTTGCGTAACCAAGGAATACAAGCCTTGGTTACCATAAAAGTGCCGCGCACATTAATATCATGCATCAGGTCAAAACGCTTGGCTTCTGTTTTCTCCGTGGTGGTTAAAGAAATAGCGGAAGCATTATTGATGAGAATATCAATACCGCCAAAAGCCTCCGCCGCTTTTTCAACTACATTTTGTATTTGATCGTCGAAACGAATATCACAAACAACGGCTAATGCTTTACCCCCGGCAGCTTCCATTTCTGCAGCGGCACTAAAAATAGTGCCGCCGAGTTTTGGATTTTCTTCTACGCTCTTTGCAGCAATTACAATATTGGCACCTTCTCGTGCTAACCGAAGACCCATGGCTTTTCCAATGCCACGAGTAGCTCCAGTAATCAAAACATTTTTTCCTGCAAATGACATAGTCAAGATTTTATTGGTGACTGTAGCTATTAATACTCAGGGAGAACCGGTTTAGTACCAGCAATATCATCAATGCGTTGCATGATTTCCGGAGTAAGTTTTTCTGCCACTTCTAGTGCCTTCAGGTTTTCCAACAACTGCTCTTTTTTAGTAGCTCCTAAAATGGCAGTGGTTACATTCGGATTCTTGATACACCAAGCAATACTCATGGCTGGTAAGGTAGTACCCAACTCTTTCGCTAAGTTGCCCAGTGCTTTTACTTTATCCAGTAAACGATCTTGCATCCAGCGATCTTTCAACCATTCAAAACCCGCCATTCCAAAACGACTATCGGCAGGAACGCCCTCATTATATTTTCCGGTTAATAAACCAGAGGCTAATGGGCTCCAAATAGTAGTACCCAGTCCAACAGTATTATATACCATCAGAAACTCGTTCTCAATTTTATTGCGCTCGAATAAATTGTATTGAGGTTGTTCCACCGTAGGACCAATCAAACCATATTGCTGTGCCACGCGATGGGCTTCCATAATTTCCACGCCACTCCATTCACTGGTTCCCCAATACAAAATTTTTCCCTGCGTAATTAGGTTGTGCATGGTCCATACTACTTCTTCAATTGGCACTTTTTTATCAGGACGATGACAATAATATAAATCCAGATAATCAACTTGCAAACGTTGCAAGGCTTCATGACAAGCTTCGGTGATGTGCTTTCTACTTAACCCAAACTGATTAGGTTTATTTTCCTTTCCTCTCCATCCCCAAAACACTTTAGAAGAAACAGTGTAGGAAGTACGATCCCATCCTTTATTCTTCAACACGCGTCCCATCATTTTTTCACTTTCGCCTAAGGCGTAAATCTCCGCATTGTCAAAAAAGTTAACGCCATTATCATAAGCAATGCCCATCAGTTCATCGGCAATACTGTCGTTGATCTGCTTATGAAAACTAACCCAGCTTCCAAAAGAAAGCACACTTAACTGTAGGCCGGTGCGGCCCATGTAACGATATTCCATAATTAGTTGATTAATTCACCGTAAAGGTACAACCTTATTGGGCCTGTGGAGCGTTTACCGAGCCGGTAGTAGTCCTAAATGTAATTCGCTTCAGATCTTGTGTTGCTTCCAGCCCATTGGCTCCTGTAATCTGCTGGCCAGGACTTTTATAAGTAGCCGTCTTGTCGGTGTAAAAAAGCTTGGTGTTTTGATCCCACCATAATTCCGGGGAGCTAAGAGTATCGCCCTTGGTGGTAATTACTACCACACTGTCGCGCAGATACACCTTGTTCAGGTTCTCGTAATAGATTCCGTAGTTGGCGTCCAAGCTGGATTCTATATGAGTGCTGTCATCGTAAAAATCGCAATGTAGTGTTTTGGGGAAGGTCATGGAAATCGTGTCAGCCATTTCCTTGATCATTAGTGGAGATTGAATGCCCACCCTTAATTTTCCCTCTTGGCTAATGAAAATTTTCATATCGGTGGCTTCTTCTCGAAGGCGCACCTCTTTTGTCCAGTCCTTCAATACCTTGTCATCATTCTCACAAGAGGCAAGAAGTATACAACATAAACCTGCTGTCCAAACGGACTTAATCATATTGACGCTTAATAAACCAGATGTCACTAAGGGAGAATCCTAAAGAGATTCGGAATTGGTTTTCCTGCAATACACTCTCTTTATTACCACGCTTTACATATTCAAAAGCAAGGTTGACAAAAGTAACTTGGTTAGGAGCCTGACGGCTGATGGTAACAGGAAGTCCTGCACCAAAGCTGGCACCGATACGAGGTATTGTATTGCCTTGTAGTCTCACATAATCAGGACCGGCAAAGAATCCAAAACGATAATTCACGTTTGTAAAATACTTACGTCCGGGCACCGGAGTGAGTTGAGCCCCCATGCGCATTTCCCAAGTGTTGCGAAGTGAATCAGCGCGGCCATAAAAACGATACTCGCTCCATTTTTGTTGGCTGAAGTCAACGCCGATCATCCATCCACCTTCTTTGTTAGGGATGGCGAATTTTTGGAGGACGGCGCCTAATGTATAGGAAGCAGGTAATTTCAATTCCCCTTTCACATCACGTTGATCAGAAATACTGTCCAAACGCACATCGCCTAAACTTTGATCATAGTAAAATGTCTCCCGTAAAATATCCTGACGCGCATTGATCTTTTGCCCTAATTGTCCATAGGCCCCCAGCGTCAAGGTGATTTTCTTGGTAACGGGAACTTGGTATTGAACACCGGCACTCACAAAAAGCTTTCCAAATGTAGTGTTCGTTTGATAGTTGGCTTGATAATAAGTAACTGTATCGTTAAGGAAACTACGCTTAGTGCTATAATCTTTTTTACCAAAGTAATAGCCTGCATTAAAACCAATACTTAATTTTTCTTGCAGCCCATTTTGTTTCTCTTTACTGAACAAGGCAATACCGGTTCCAAAGCTGGCCAAATAAGAACCACCATCGCCTTGATATTGCGTCAATGCACTATCAATTGGAGATCCAGTTACAGGATCTTTCAATCTTTCATTACGCTCTACTTTATAACTTATTCTGGAAACAGGACGTAACCCAAAACTCATTCCCCAGTTACGACGAAGAGGTACGCCCACTTGTACGTAAGAGAAGATGGCATTACTCGCTGTAAAAGAATTATTGGTTACGGGATCACGCAAGGTGCGATTATCTACATTCACTCCCATATCCAACATTGAACGTCCGGAACTTAATTTTTTAGACTTCTTTTCTTTCCAAGCTTGGAAAGAAGAAAAAGAAGCAGGGTTGCTGAAGTTGATGGCAAACTGATCTGTATATCCTGCGGTGATGCCCCCCATACTACGATTGTTGATATTCGTAGCGGGGATTAAATCTCCAACTCCATAACGGGAATAGGGAGAATTATCTTGAGCAGAAATTGGTTGAGATAGCACCAAGAGCAGTAAAGTCAGGAAGCCAAAGCCACCACAGAACTGATTGATTTTTTTAGAGATTATTGACTTCACTAATTGCATACAAGCCCTTATAGATTAGGTCGGGGTCCGCAAATATCCTGTTTTTACAGTGTGATGCCAAATAGGGCAAATCACCCCCGGTTAAGAGCACGTTAAAGTTCGTATATCGCCCTTGGTATTCCTCAATAAAACCATCCATCTCAAGGGCCATACCCTTGATTACCCCAGACAGGATATTGGTGGCCGTGTCATAGCCAATAAGGGGTACGTCCGCATTCGGGGGCACCAAAGGAAGCAAGGCAGTATAATGGTTCAGCGATTTCAGGCGCATTTCAAGACCGGGAGAAATTCCCCCACCCAAAAAGGCGTGTTGACTGCTAATAAAATTATAGGTGATACAAGACCCCAGGGCAATTACCAGGGTGTTTTTCCCGGGATAATAATGAACCGCTGCCGCACAAATGGCCAATCGGTCGGCGCCAATTGTTTCTGGCTTACCTACTGGGGTTGTAAAAGCCAGCTGAGTGGCATGACTAAGTTTGTGAAATTTTGTGTGCTTTGCCAATGCCTCTTCCAACTCAGGGTTGTGATTAATCACAGAAGAAAGAATGGATTTGGAAGGACGATAGGTGTCTATCAAAGCCTCCACCGTTGATCGACTCTCATCAGGAAGTTGAATGGCTTCCCGCAATTGATCTCCTACAAATACCGCTACTTTCTTTCGGGTATTTCCAAAATCAAAACAAAGTGTAGTTGACATTT
>JBMSWW010000076.1:0-7402 GCA_049425065.1 Chitinophagaceae bacterium | reverse complement strand
ATAAAGCCCTGCGAGGTCCTGGGCTCGCGTAAGGTTACAATCACTGCGGATTGATCGAGATTAGCCGCTACAATATGATGCTGATGTTTTTGCCGGGGACTCTGACGATTAATGTAATTGAAACGATTTTCAATGGTAATAATGAGCGCAGTACCTGCGGCTTCGGATTCAATTTCCATTTCTACCCAATCACCAACCGCTACCGGATTGGTACTGGTTATATCATCTAATTTCAACACGCCCTTGGTGCGAGCATTCCATAGCTTTCCCTCTTCGTCCCGAAGGATATACCAACTACCCGTAGATTTATAGACTTGTCCTCTCATTCAAGATAAATATTTGCCAACAATGGGCATTCGTCTTCCCACACCAAAAGCTTTGGGAGAAATGCGAATGATGGGACAAAATTGATTTCGTTTATACTCATTGGAATTTACCAACTTCAATACGCGATCTACCAAGGCCGACTCATAGCCCATCAACTTAATGGCTGCAGGCCCTTTTCTTTTTTCGATATACTGATATAATATTTGATCCAGCACTTCATAATCGGGCAAGGAGTCAGCATCTTTCTGCCCAGGTCCGAGTTCGGCGGAAGGCGCTTTCAATAAAATAGTGGAAGGAATAATTTCCTGTTGGCTATTTATATAACGAGCCAATGCATACACTTGCAACTTGTAGCAATCCCCTAACACCCCGAGTCCACCTGCCATATCTCCATAGAGGGTTCCATATCCTGTAGCTAATTCACTTTTATTGGAAGTGTTTAGTAATACATAGCCGAATTTATTAGCCAGCCCCATCAATAGATTGCCTCTAGTACGACTTTGCAAGTTCTCTTCTGCCAATGAAAAAGGCAAGTCTCCGAAACTCGGCTTCAACGTATTGAGTAGTGACTCGTAAACTTCTTTAATAGGAATAATCTGATAAGGATTATCCAAGTTCTCACTCAGCGCCACCGCATCGGACACACTATGCTCGGTGGAATAAGGTGACGGCAATAATACTGCGTGCACATTCTCCTTTCCTAAAGCTTCTACTGCTAAAGCCAAGGTCACCGCACTATCAATGCCTCCGCTGCTTCCTAAAATGGCTTTAGTAAAACCCATTTTTAAAAAATAATCGCGGATGCCCAGTACTAAGGCCTGATAAATTTCAGCCGTGCAAGCGTCGGGCTCTAAGCGAAGAGGATCATACTCTTCATTGGGGATGGATGCTGCTTGCTGCAGTATAGGCTGTGAAAATTTTCCTTCTTCATTCCAATCTACTAGGGCGAGTGCTTCTTCAAACAAGGGAAGCTGTAGTACCAGGTTCGAATCTTTATCCATCACTAGCGATCCGCCATCAAAAACAATTTCTGTTTGACTGCCCACTGCATTGCAATAGACCACAGGAATCTGATAACGCTGGGTATTTAATTTCAGAATCGCTTTGCGATCTTCTACATGGGTATAATCAAAAGGAGAAGCTGATAAATTCAGCATAATATCTGGCCCTTGACCGATCAATTCATCCATGGGGCAATGTGTGTACAAAGGATTGTCTCCTAAATTCCAGATGTCCTCACAAATGGTCACTGCTAATTTTTTCCCTTTGAAAGGAATCAACGACCAAGATTTAGCCGGCTCAAAATAGCGATACTCATCAAACACATCATAGGTGGGCAAACAGGTTTTATGAATTACTGCTCGCACTTCGCCCTCGTATAAAAAATAAGCCGCATTAAAAAGATCTTTCCCTTTGCGATCAGGATTGCGATCGGGAGCTCCGATCAAGATGCCGATATCCTGCGAATGAAGCTTGATTTTCGCAATGGCGTCCTGTGTTTTTTCAATAAAATCCTCAAACTCTAAAAAATCTCGGGGGGGATAGCCACAAACGCATAGTTCCGAAAACAGAATCAGGTCGGCTCCTTGTGCACGTGCCTGCCCAATGGCGTCAATGATTTTTCGGACATTCTCCGAAAAATTTCCAATATGATAATTTTGTTGCGCTAAGGCTATCCGCATTTAACAAAAATAAGCCAATGTTTTGTAGCGTACATTCGTTATTCAAGAAATGAAAAAAACAGTTTACCTCTTCACCGCCCTCGCCGTGATCCTGCTTGCCGCTTGTGGCAATCATCGCCAAATTCCTGATACAAGTAGTATTTCGCTCAATGTGGAAATCACTCGATTTGATCAGGAATTATTTCAACTTGACACCCTTCAATTAGGGGCAGGGCTGACACAATTGGCTACAATGGAGCCTTCTTTCTACAATGATTACATGAATTATATCCTGGGAGTGAGTGGACTTCCTGAGGATAGTGCCACATTGCGAATAACGAGATTTTTTTTACGTACCTACAGTGGTATCTATGATTCGTTGCAGTCGGTTTATCAAAACACCGGGCAATTGCAAAAAGAATTGGAACAAGCGTATCGCTTAGTAAAATTTTATTTTCCTTCCTATAACCCTGGAAAAATATGGTTGCACCTGGGACCCTTTGATGCACCCGGTATTGCGGCCGTGCAGGGAGGAATGGCCATTGGATTGCAACAATTTGCCGGCGGCTCATTTAGCGCCTATCAAAATCCTCAAGTACAGGAATTATTTCCCAGTTATTTGTCTAGAAGATTTAGTCCTGAGTATATAGTCCCCAATACCCTCAAAGCGATTGCGGAAGATTTATTCCCCTATGAAGCAGCGGGTCAACCCTTACTTGAACAAATAGTGGAAAAGGGCAAGTACTGGTACCTCACTGATTTATTTTTACCAGAGACAGCGGACAGTTTAAAAACTGGCTTTACTACTCATCAATTGGAATGGTGTATCGAAAACGAAGGATTGATCTGGAATCATTTGCTGCGATCAGATGAATTACAATCACTAAACCCGGTAGTGATCCAAAACTATATTGGAGAAGGTCCATTTACCCAAGGACTTTCACAGGAGGATTCTCCGGGAAATATCGGCCCTTGGATCGGCTGGCAAATTGTTAAAAAATTTGTAAAAATGTTTCCGGACCTAACGCCGCAACAGATTATGAAAACACCCGCGGTTGAACTCTTGGAAAAAGCTCGCTATAAGCCTAAATAATTAATTGCTCTTAAAGGGAACGATCATTTCAAAACTTGGAATGTTCACCGTGAAAATCTGGCGGGTGTCCAGATTTTCCATTTGATAAGTGCCATACATTCTACCCATTTCGGTACGAAGATTACAGCCACTTATATATTGATATTTCTCCCCAGGCTGTAAAACTGGCTGAATTCCGACAACTCCTTCACCTTCTACCTCACGATAAGTGCCATTACTGTCAAAAATATACCAA
This sequence comes from Chitinophagaceae bacterium, assembly GCA_049425065.1. Classification (GTDB taxonomy): domain Bacteria; phylum Bacteroidota; class Bacteroidia; order Chitinophagales; family Chitinophagaceae; genus JJ008. Next base: position 4,086 of record JBMSWW010000076.1, on the reverse strand, counting down.
TGGCGACGTTGCAATTGAACAGGAAAGGGATTGTAATTCTCCAAAACAATCCTGTAGGCAAACATGTATTCCGACAAAAGCGGATTACTGTTGTCCTGCTGGTAGTAAGTTTCTACACTCACTTGTACACCTTCAGATATCATAGATGCCATTTTGCAAAATTAGTAAAAATGAAACCCACAGAAATCATCTGCCTGCTTAACTTTGCGCCACTAAAAAAATCATCATATGAAGATTGCCGTAGCCAAAGGAGATGGAATAGGTCCTGAGATCATGGACGCCGTACTGTCAATTTTCAACGAGAATAAAGTACCCCTCGAATATAGTGTGGTTGATATGGGTAAGTGGGTGTTTGACAAGGGTTTCAATAATGGAATGACTCCAGAAGCCAAGCAGACGATTGAAGATCTCGGACTGCTTTTCAAAGGCCCTATGGAGACCCCGAAGGGAAAAGGAGTAAAAAGTATCAATGTGACGGCCCGCAAAACCTGGAACACTTTTGCGAATAAAAGAGATTTCAAAACCCTGCATGGGGTAGATACCGTTTTCAGTAAAGCAGGGATTCCCGTTGATATTACCGTGGTACGTGAAAATATTGAGGACACCTACGGAGGTATTGAGCACATGCTCACTCATGATGTGGCACTGAGTCGCCGCTTTATTACTCGTCCGGGAAGTTTACAGGTAATTCGCTACGCTTTTGAAATGGCTCGTCAGAAGAAAGCAAGTAGGATCACCTGCGGTCATAAGGCAAACATTATGAAAATTACAGATGGACTATTCTTAGAATGTTTTTATCAAGTAGCCAAAGAGTATCCCGAAATAAAAGCAGACGATATTATTGTGGATGACCTCTGCATGAAATTGGTCACGCGTCCGGATAATTTTGATGTAATTGTACTCACGAATTTGCAAGGAGATATTGTCTCTGATTTATGTGCAGGACTCGTGGGAGGTCTTGGCTTTGCCCCCTCTGCCAACATCGGAGATCATATTTCGATTTTCGAAGCTGTGCATGGCACGGCTCCGGATATTGCCGGAAAAAATATTGCCAATCCCACCGCTTTACTCTTGAGTGGTTTAGCAATGCTGAGGCATTTAGGGCTTACTGAAAATGCTGCAGTAATTGAAAATGCGTTGTTGTATACCTTGGAGAGTGGCGTTCACACCGGAGATTTTGGAGACAAGAATACTCCGGCTGTAAATACCACTTAATTCGCCAACGCGATTATTGCCAACTTTGGTAAAATGCCTAAGCAAGGGGGAAGAGAAATTATCGCGAACAAACCAGGCACCCCTGCTCCATTAAAGTTGAATGAAAATCCCATGCTTATTACCGAAGAAAAGCACGAAGATGTAATTGTAGGGGCTGATCTTTTTATTGAAAGTGATGAACAACCTGGAAATGTTGCCGAACAATGTCAGCTACACGCAGGTCAACTATTTAAATTAGTGACCATTAGTAATCGTGGCACACAAGTGTGGCCTACCGGTTCAGTATATACCAATCTGATTAATCAGTATCGTGTGCGATTTGAAAGTGTCAACAACGAAGGGTTGAAGCAGGAAGATGTTTTACAACTCTATAGCCGAATGACGGCCAATTTTAAAGTTTGTTCAGTGGAGTTACTCAATATGTGGGATGGTCAAAAAGCATATTCACTCGCGCAAGGACAGTAAGTATTGCTTTGGAAAGTAGCGAAACATTACGCGCATCCGCCTTATGCGCTGACCTTGTACCCTTGCTTTTGTAAAAATTGTAAAGCTTTGCTACGCTGGTCTCCCTGTATCAAGATTTCACCATCTTTAACAGACCCCCCTGTTCCGCAATAATTGCGCAATTTTTTGCCGAGGTCTTCGAGATCGGCTGTTTTTCCTTTGAAACCAATAACCAGCGTCACCGCTTTACCTGCGCGCTGCTTTGTATCTAACAATAGACGGAGACGTTGCTGTGCAGGAGCTAGTGTTGCTTGCTCTTCTTGTGGCTCTGGCTCGTAACTAAAATTCGGATCTGTGCTATACACAAAACCACGGGCATCTCCTTTATTCTTCTTACTCATTGTTGGTAGTTAAATAATCGATGCTTTTAAACTCAGATCTACACTTTGTGCCTGGTGAATCAATGCCCCCACACTTACATAATCTACCCCCGTTGCTGCGTATTCCTCTATATTCTCCAGATTAATTCCTCCGCTAGCTTCCGTTTCAAAAACACCCTCGCCGGCTTGTTCCTTAATGAACTTCACCGATTCTTTTAATTGAGCGGGATTAAAATTATCGAGCATAATCCGAAATACTTTTCCCTTGCCAACTGCCATTACTCTTTTCACATCTTCGAGGCTTCTTGTTTCTACTTCAATTTTGAGCGTAGGTTTTTGTGCAGTTACATAATCCCAGGCTCTCTCAATAGCCTCTTCAACACCGCCGCAAAAATCAATATGATTATCCTTGAGCATGATCATGTCATACAAACCAAAGCGATGATTCTGTCCACCGCCGATGCGCACCGCTTCTTTTTCGAGCAACCGAAAATTCGGCGTCGTTTTTCTTGTATCTAACAATTGCGTATGATATCCTTTTAGCTTTTCAGCATACTGATGAGTGAGAGTGGCAATGCCACTCATGCGCTGCATGCAATTCAACACTAAACGTTCACATTCTAAGATCACGGTAATAAAGGAGATGACTTCAAATGCAATCTCACCGGTCTTCATCCGTTCGCCATCTTTTTTATGCGCAATAAATTCTACCGAAGGGTCTTTGTGAATAAAAATCAGTTTTGCCACTTCTACCCCAGCGAGGATTCCCTCTTGTTTTATTTTTAAGACGGCACGACCACGTGCAATGGCAGAGATACAAGAAAGTGTGGAATGATCACCTTCACCAATATCTTCCCCCAAAGCCTCGTCTACCAAGTGGTAGAATAATTCCAATTGCATGTGGTAAAAATAACGTTAATCCATGTTTTGGATCCGTAACTCGCGCAATAACTCTTTGTTACCCTTGCCCCGTAGAAAAATATTCACTCTAAAATCACCTTGTTGGGTTTTTAAGGTCCCAATGGCATAGGTAGCCCCAGGTGCTCCTCCTTTGTGTTTAAGCTCGAAACCTTTGGGGGTATTGGCCGTAAAGAATTTAGTGAGTTGAGAGAGGGCCTGCGATTTGGTGACTACTACGGATTGATCCGGAAGCGTTAGTTCAATTTGATCTTCCATTCGCGCACCCATGGCGGCTACCTTTCCACTCTTCAGCGCGTTTAACACCGCTTCGAGACCATCTTGACGAACAAAGGAAATATTGACCATCGAAAAAAGAAGGGTCAACCACAACAGATGTGTAGGATATATTTTAGTCGCTCTCATTGCTACTAAATTACTAAAAAAGCTACGAATAGGATGTAACTTTACTGGCTAATACAACAAGATGAGTCATCAAAAGACAATGCTGGTAATTATGGATGGCTGGGGTTTGGGACAAATACCCAAAGCCGATGCTATTTATGCCGCCAATACCCCCTTTACCGATAGTTTATACCAACAATATCCGAATAGCACCCTTGTTACTTGTGGAGAAGCTGTAGGGTTGCCTGAGGGACAGATGGGCAATTCTGAAGTAGGGCATTTGAATTTAGGGGCCGGAAGAATTGTGTACCAAGAATTACAAAGAATCAATGTAGCTATTCGCGAGGGATCTTTTGCAAAGAACCCCGCTCTATTGGCGGCTATCCATAGAGCCCGCGATACTCAAATGCCATTACACTTATTAGGACTGGTGAGTGACGGAGGCGTTCACTCGCATCTGAAACATCTAAAAGCCATCGTTAGTATTTGTCAACAAGAAGGGTTGAAGCAAGTATATATTCATGCATTCACGGATGGAAGAGACTGTGATCCAAAAAGCGGATTAGGGTTCATGAAAGAGCTGCAGGAACATCTTAATAAAACCGTTGGCAAAATTGCCAGCGTCAGTGGTCGCTACTTTGCCATGGACCGCGACAAACGTTGGGAAAGAGTGAAACTTACCTATGACGCACTGGTGAATGGACTTGGAGAGACATCTAACGATGCCTTGGAAGCAATTGCCAAT
>JBMSWW010000075.1:0-7440 GCA_049425065.1 Chitinophagaceae bacterium | reverse complement strand
TGCCATGCAAGCGCTCTAGCCAACTGAGCTAATTCCCCAGGGGTCGCAAATATAGTAATTAAAATTATTCTCCCCAGATGGTCTCTTTGCCTTCCAGCCAACCTTTCACTGCATCGGTGGTGATAGACTTCGGACGCTCTAATGGGATTCCTAACGCACGATCCCAGCAAAGGCTTGCTAAAACACCCATCGCGCGACTCACGGCAAAAAGTACGGTATAAAACTCATATTCTACCATTCCGTAGTGCACGAGCAGAGCTCCACTGTGTGCATCCACATTTGGCCAAGGATTTTTTATCTTACCCAGGCTTTGCAGAATGGGTGGAACTACTTCATAAATATTCCAAACCGTGTTAACTAATTTATCATCCGACATATGCTTTTTTCCGAATTCCATTTGGGCAGTAAAGCGTGGATCGGTTTTACGCAATACCGCATGCCCATAACCTGGCACCACCTTGCCGCTGCTAAGCGTTTTACGCACATAGTCTTCAATTTGAGATTTAGAAGGACTATCCGTGTTCAATTCTTTTTGCATCTCAAAGATCCACTTGATCACTTCCTGATTAGCCAATCCATGTAAAGGACCTGCCAAACCGTTCATGCCGGCTGCGTAGGCTAAATAAGGATCACTTAATGCAGAACCTACGAGGTGTGTAGTATGCGCAGAAACATTTCCTCCTTCATGGTCAGCATGTATAGTCATATACAAACGCATCAGCTCTTTGAAGCTTTCATCTGAATACCCCAACATGTGGGCAAAGTTTCCAGCCCAGTCTAACAAACCATTGGGCTGAATGTGATCATTGTTCTTATACTTGCGACGATAGATATACGCAGCAATACGGGGTAAACGTGATAATAATACAATGGTATCATCAAAAACAGGGATCCAGTAGTCTTTCTTATTGAGTCCCTCTGCATATTGCTTTTGAAAATAACTCTCTGTTTGCAGCGCCATTACTCCCACCACAAACATGGTCATTGGGTGCGTATTCAACGGCAAGGCATCGATGGCTTCAAAAACATGGGAAGGAACATGACTTCTGCGCTGCAGAATATTGGTTACATGATTTACTTCTTCGTTAGTTGGCAGTTCTCCGATCAACATCAAATAAAAAAGTCCTTCAGGCAAAGGTTCTCCGCCTCCTGGTGCCTTGGGCAATTTTTCTTGCAACTCAGGAATAGAATATCCACGAAAACGAATACCCTCTTTCGCATCCAACAGAGATGTCTCTGTAACCAATCCTGTCATGCCTCGCATGCCTTGGTAAACTTGAGAAAGTTGAACTTCACCAATTACTTTGTTTCCGTGCTCCTTAAGCATTTGTTTGATTTCGGAGGCTAGTGCATCGGACTTAGCTTTGAATCGATCTTTGATAATTCCCATAATTTATAATTTATGACAAGCTGAAGAGGATGCAAAATTACAGCTTGCCCCTTCGCAGAGCAAAAATTAAACCTTAAATCCGTCATAAGATTATGGCCCTATTTGGGGGTCTTTCGATATAAGCGGAAAGCGACCACCGTAAAGACCAGATTGGGTAGCCAAGCGGCTAAAATGGGGGGTAAATTTCCCTTTGTAGCAAATACCGTTGAAAAGCGATCGGAGATGATGAATAAGGAGGCGATAATAATTCCCAGGGCTAGGTGCATACCGCTGCCTCCACGGGTCTTTCTGCTGGCAATTACTACCCCAATCAGGGTGAGCAGCACAACGCTAAAAGCCCCGGCAGTCCTTTTATATCGCTCCACCCGCATGGCATTTAACCCTTCGGTACCCCTTAGCTCCTCGCGGCGTAAATGACGCACCAATTCAGGGGTAGTCAATTTATCCTTTATATAATCATCTCTACGTAATTCGTTGGGCAAAAGATTGAGTGATAATACCATGGTATCATAGCTCACCAGTCTTTCACCCATTAATGCTAAGTGACGTTCCGTAACCCGATAAAGTTTCCATTTTTTTAGGAGTGTATCCCATACCATGCTTTCTGCTCTCAGATTATAATAAAGCTGGTTATCTCGAACCTTTTCTAGGTATAGACCTCGTGAAGATTTACTGGCAGTGTCGTATTCGCGAATACCTACAAAGGTGTTGGTATCGGTGCGCAAATAAAAACAGGTAGCACAGTTTCCATAGTAGATATTTTTAGAAGGATCATTTTTGTCCATGTAATTAGCCTGGAAAGTACTTCTGATAATATTGGCCTTGGGAATCCAGTATCTATTACCTATCCACCAGATCAACGCCAGAAAAATTCCTCCAATGAAATAAGGCCTTAGCAAACGATTATAGCTGGTACCGCTGGACAAAATAGCAATGAGTTCTGATTGCGTGGCCATTTTTGAAGTAAAGAAAATGACTGCTATAAAAACAAAGAGCGGGTAAAGTAGACTCCAGATATGAGGAATGAATCCTATATAATACTGATCAAATAATTGTTTGGAGCTGAGGCCTGATTTTACAAAGTCGTCTGTCTTTTCACTAATATCTACAGCCACGGCTACTACTGTAAATAACAGCATGCAGAAAACAAAAGTGACCATAAACTTCTTCAGGATATACCAGTCCAGTTTTGGCATGGGGCAAAAGTAGAAGAAAAAATCAGCAACGCTGTTTTAAACGAGGTAGTATGGCTTCTTTCCAGGAACCAAAATCGCCTGCAAGGATATGTTTTCTCGCTTCTTTAACAAGCCAGAGGTAGAAGGCAAGATTATGAATGCTTGCGATGGTATATCCCAGAAACTCCTTGGCTTTCATGAGGTGTCTCAAATAAGCACGACTGTAAAATTCACTGATGGGGGAATCAATACCGGTTTCCAAAGGAGAAAAATCTTTCTCCCATTTCAGATTGTCAATATTCACTACCCCATCCTTGGTAAACAGCATTGCATTTCTTCCATTGCGAGTGGGCATTACACAGTCAAACATATCCACACCCAAACTAATACACTCTAAAATATTCCAGGGAGTTCCTACACCCATTAAATAACGCGGTTTGTTAGAGGGGAGATATTCGCAACACCAACCGCAGATATCATACATCACCCCTTCAGGCTCACCAACACTCAATCCCCCTATGGCATTTCCGGGGGCTTCTTTCGAAGCGATGTATTCGCAGGACTGTTTACGCAAGTCTTTAAAAGTTCCGCCTTGCACAATGGGAAAGAGATTTTGAGTATGCCCGTAACGCGGACTCGTAGCAGCAAACTGCAGCAAACAACGATCCAGCCAGCGGTGCGTCAACTCCATAGAACGGGTGGCATAACTTCGGTCGCTGCCGCCGGGAGGGCATTCGTCAAAAGCCATCATGATATCCGCTCCAATGCTGCGTTGTATATCCATCACCGATTCCGGAGTAAATAAGTGATGACTGCCATCGATATGTGACTGAAAAGTGACCCCCTCTTCAGAAATTTTACGGGTACCTGCTAATGAAAACACCTGATAGCCTCCACTGTCAGTTAGAATGGGACGCTCCCATCCCATAAATTGATGAAGACCTCCTGCCGATTCCAACACGGAAAGGCCCGGACGCAAATACAAATGATAGGTGTTCCCCAAAATGATTTGCGCTTGTACATCCTGCACTAACTGTTGTTGAGTAACCGCCTTCACACTGCCCATGGTTCCCACGGGCATAAAGATGGGCGTTTGAATAACCCCATGATCCGTGACGATAGTTCCTGCTCTGGCTTTGGAGCTAGTGTCTGTATTTTCCAAGGTGAATTCTAAAGTGGCCATAACCGTCGCAAGATACAAGGTTCTTATTATCTTCGCCCTCATGCCGATGCTAGACTGGAGAGAAGTACTCTTTTACATTTTTACAGGGGTTTCCCTAATTCAAATTTTTTACTATGGATGGTTTTTTAGTCGCGTTGCCTTCTTTCGCCAACGCAACCGAGATAAGCAACAACAACATCCTGTCTCCGTAATTATTTGCGCCCGAGATGAAGATGAGAATTTGGCAAGAAACCTACCCGGTGTATTGGTCCAACAATACCCCAGTAGCAAAGAAGTTATTGTTATTAATGACAATTCAGTAGATGACTCCAAATTCATTTTACAGGAATTGAAGCGCACCTTCAAGAATTTGCATGTGGTAGAGTTAACACAAGAAGCAAAATTGATCAGTGGTAAAAAATACCCTTTGTCTATTGGGATCAGAGAGGCCAAACACGAGGTATTATTATTGACCGATGCAGATTGTGTGCCTGCCAGCGAACATTGGATTCAAAAAATGCAGGAGGCCTATGACGATAAAACAGAAATTGTATTAGGTTATGGCGCCTATCACAAAAGAAAAGGTCTGCTGAATAAATTGATTCGCTTTGAAACTTTTCACACAGCCCTACAATATCTCTCGTACGCCTTAGCAGGAATTCCCTACATGGGAGTAGGCCGTAATCTGTCTTACCGTAAAGACTTATTTATTCGCAACAAAGGTTTCTCTTCCATCAATCATATTCCCAGTGGAGACGATGATCTGTTCATCAATAAACTAGCCACCTCGCAAAACACGACAGTGGTATTAGATCCGGAAGCCGTTACTCGTTCAATTCCTAAAACAACCTGGGGTGGCTGGTTGAAACAAAAATCAAGACACTATACTACTGCTAAGTATTATAAGCCCTTGCATAAATTTTTATTGGGACTTTATTTCATTTCACAATTCGCCTACTATCCATTATTGGCCGCCGCTTTTATTTTTTGGAATTGGCAATGGGTATTACCAGTTGCGGCGCTAAAATTTTTACTCCAAGCAGTGGTGCTTTACCGATCTATGGCTAAACTGGATGAAAAAGATCTTTGGCCTTGGTTTATTTTACTGGACATGTGGATGTTCTTCTATTATCTCATTTTCTTTCCGGCCTTATGGAGAAGGCCTGCTAAAAGTTGGAACTAATCATGACGCTTCCTTACTCCCCCTCTCCTAACGGTGTCCAACTATTGACTACTTATTTCACGGAGTTTAGTACCAAACAGTTGGAACAATTTGCAAAACTGGAGCCCCTCTATAAGGAATGGAACGAAAAAATCAATGTGATTTCCCGCAAAGACATTGATTCTCTCTATGAAAAACATGTGCTGCATTCTCTAAGTATTGCCGCGAGTTTTTCTTTTGCGCCCGGCACTTCTATTGTTGATATTGGCACGGGAGGTGGATTTCCGGGTGTACCCTTAGCGATATTTTATCCTGAGGTTAACTTTTTATTGGCAGACAGTATTGCCAAAAAATTAAAAGTAATTGAAGCTGTTGCAGAGGGCATAGGCCTTACCAATATTAAAACTCGTCATACCCGTGCAGAAGAAATCAAAGACCAAAAATTTGATTACACTGTGTCCAGAGCGGTAGCTCCTCTAAAAGATTTATGGCGCTGGAGTAAACCTTTGCTGCGCACAAAGAGCAGTGTGGAAGGCAATGAACATGTGCCAGGTCTCATCTGCTTAAAAGGAGGCAATCTCCATCAAGAGATCCAGGAAAGTGATACCCGTCCCCGAATGATGGAGATACACGAACTTTTTCCGCTTGAGTTTTTCAAGGAAAAATATATGCTCTACGTCCCTCGCTAAACTTATTTAACAGAAGGCGTTATCGGTGCTGTCCAATCCAGCTTCAGCTGATTGTTTTTCCGATCAATATCTGCCAAGCGCTGAGAAGGATCTATTTCTACTACACGAATAGAACTCAACCTTTGAGGAGTACTAATTACATAGGTTGCATGGGTCCATTTCCATGGCTCATATACTCTGCGAGGAACAGCTGCATCTTCGACAGGCTTTTCTCCGTATTGTAAATTCATAGGTACATAATGCAATTCACGCTCCCCATTGGCAAAAGTTAACTGCAGATCAATCGGCATAGGAATAAGACCGATTCGCTTAATTCTAATTTTTGTTACAATGCCCTCTTCCCATAAACTATCAATAGCATAATCGATGGTCTTAGTAGAATTGATCCAATAATCTTTATACCAATCCAATTTCATACCACTTCTTTTTTCTGCTACACGTATAAAATCGGTAGCGGTAGGATGACGAAACTTCCATTTGTTATAATAGTCCAACAATATTTGATCACGAACCGCAGCGCCAGTAATATATCCTAATTGCTCCATGAATACTGCTCCTTTTGAATAGACCGCGGCACTATAGGCGGAGTTGAGATTAAAATGATCTGCATGCGTTGACAATGGTTCTTCTTTACCACTCTTTGCCAAATTCACATAACTACGGTAGGTAGCTGCATAAGGAAAGCTAGTATCTTTTGTCAAGAAAGCGGATGCTCTATCTTCCGCATACGTGGTGAATCCTTCATCCATCCATCCATATAACGATTCATTGGTTGCTAATACGCCCTGATACCAGTTATGCATCCATTCATGCAGCCAAGCTCCGGGTCCAATCAACAAGGTTGACATGGGATATTCCATACCTCCATCTCCTCCATGAATAAAGGAGTATTGCTTATACGTGTAGGTTCCAAAATACTTTTCCAAGAAAGGCAACACAGCGGCCGCATCTGTCAGAATTTTTTCCCATTCGGATGCTTTTACATTGGTAGGCTTATACAAAAGATGTAAGGTGAGTTCGGGTTTGGCAGGATTTGTTTTGGTAGAGGGAATACTGTCACGAATATGTAGGGATTTGTGAATGTAGTCAGGATCGGCCGCCCACATAAAATCATGTACCTGTGGCGCAACAAAATGCCAGGTGAGTTTATTTCCCTCCGGACGTTTTACCACACTTCCTGGCTTCTCATAACCATACCCAATCTGTTGGGCATTTTGCAAATAACCAGTGCCTCCCAGGATATAATTTTTATCGATAGTGATCTTTACATCAAAGTTTCCCCAGTTGCCATAAAACTCACGTCCAATATAAGGAGTGGGATGCCAGCCCTCCGCATCATAGGCACAGAGTTTAGGATACCATTGACTCATAGAGTAACGAACTTTAGACGTTGGATTATCTCTTCCGCTACGACGAATCTGTAACGGAACTTGTCCTTCAAAAACCAACTCAAACACCACTTTAGACTTTGGCGGAATCGGTTTATCTAAGGTTACTTCAAGAATCGTTTCCAATTCTTTTAGTTGTTGCGGTCTACCATTCATTTTGAGTGACACCACACGTTGTTCTCCATATTCCTCAGGTTTTAAATTCGAAATACGGTCTTTCACACGCGCATCCCAGTCAGCGCCTCGTCCTGCTTTTAGGGTGCCTTGACGACGGCTTCTTACATCCATCATACTGCCCGGACGAAAGGCATTAAAGTAAAGATGATAATACACTTTGATAAGCGTATCCGGAGAATTGTTCCAATACTCTAATCGCTGTTTGCCAGTAAAACGATTAGACACCACGTCCATGTTTACTTCCATTTTGTAATTCGCCCGTTGTTGCCAATTAGCTTGTTGGGCTATTGTGGTCAG
>JBMSWW010000074.1:0-7518 GCA_049425065.1 Chitinophagaceae bacterium | reverse complement strand
GGTTCGTGGACGGAGGCAGAGGTTATACACCTTCTTAAACGTACCCAGTTCGGTTGTACAAGAAATGATCTTGCCTATTTTCGAGGAAGCTCTATGGATTCAGTAGTCGACGAGTTGTTGAATCCTACAGCACCTTCTCCAGAACCTCCCATAAAAGAATATGCAAATCCTACAACTCCAGGAGTAAATGTTGATACTGCAGTAGTGCAGGGTACTACTTGGGTGAATAATATTAACAATGACGGAACTATTCAGAGTTTGCGTCGTGCATCCTATAAAAAATGGTTGGCGGGAAACATGATCAACCAAGATCGAAGTATTTTAGAAAAAATGAGCTTGTTCTGGACAGATCATTTTGGTAATGAAGCTACGGATGTGGGAAATGCCAATTGGGTTTATCGCCAACATCAATTGATCCGTCAACATGCACTGGGGAATTTTAAAAACTTTATAAAAGATATCACAACCGATATCGCGATGTTGCGCTATCTGAATGGCTACTTGAATAATGCTTCTGCACCCGATGAAAATTATGCGCGTGAGTTATTTGAGTTGTTTACATTAGGCAAGGGGCCCGATTCTCAGTACACTGAGTCAGATGTTAAAGAGGCCGCTAAAGTATTAACAGGATGGACAGTAAATACTACCACCTATCAAGCTGTTTTTAATGCTTCGCGACATAGTGCTGGTAATAAAACATTCTCTCCTTTTTTTAATAATACGGTTATCACAGGTAGAACGGGAACCACGGCAGGTGCCTTGGAGTTGAATGACCTACTCAACATGATTTTTGCGCAACCCGAAGTAGCTAAATACATTGCTAGAAGAGTGTATCGGTGGTTTGTATATTATCTAATCGATGCGGAAGCTGAACGCAATGTAATTACTCCAATGGCCGATATTTTTCGTAGCTCCGGTTATGAGATCAAACCGATGCTTGCAGCCTTATTGAAGAGTGAACATTTCTATGATGTGCTTAATCGAGGTTGTTATATTAAATCTCCTGCAGATCTTGTAGTAGGGACTCTTCGTCAAATGAATGTAAGTTTTCCAGCGTCTTCTGATTGGGGTAGTAATTATGGGTTATGGAATAATTTCTATTTCTGGATGAATAATCTTGGTCAAAACTTGCATGATCCTCCTAATGTGTCTGGTCAGCCCGCTTATTATCAAGAGCCTTCTTATCATGAATTATGGATTACGTCGGATACCCTACCCAAAAGAAATCAGTTTACCGATATTATGATCAATTCTGGATATGTCAGAAATGGATTCCGAGTGCAGATCAATTGTGTGGAATGGGCAAAAGGTTTGCAAAATCCGGGTAATCCCAACGATCTGATTAGAGAAGCGCTGCAACTTTTGTTTCAAAACGAGTTAAGTGATTATTCCAGGGATCAATTAAAAACGCAGTTGCTTCTTACCGGTCAACAATGGGATTATTATTGGACCAATGCCTGGATGGCGTATGAATCTAATCCTACTACCGCTAATTTTAATACCGTCAATTCAAGATTGAAAGCACTGTTTCAATATTTATTCAACTTATCTGAATACCAGCTAATCTGACCATGAAAAGAAGAGAATTCTTGGCGGGAACTTTACCCATGGCAGCTTTATTACCAGAGCTGGTAAACGGTTATACCGTGAAGGCTTTTAATGAGCAATCCCCGCTGGTACAAGCTTTACTAAGAGGCAATACACTTACGGATCATGTGTTAGTAATAGTGCAATTGTCCGGAGGAAATGATGGATTGAATATGGTGATACCGGTAGCGGACTATTCAAAGTATTTCAATGCACGTAGCAATATTGCCATTCCTGAAAATGCAGTGCTTTCTATAGCGGGTGTGAATGGAACTGGTTTGCACCCTGCCATGACTGGACTACAGTCTTTATTCGCCGAGGGTAAAGCTAAAGTAGTGCAGGCGGTGGGCTATCCTCAACCCAACTTTTCTCATTTCAGAGCAACTGATATTTGGATGAGTGGATCTAATAGCCGCCAGGAAGTGTATAATGGTTGGGCAGGACGTTATTTAGATTATGAATTTCCCAACTATCCCATGGGTTATCCCAATCCAGAGATGCCGGATCCTTTAGCCATACAGATTGGGAGCACCACTTCCTTAACTCTTCAAGGCCCTACGCGCAACATGGGAATGAGTATTACAAATCCGACCAATTTTTATAATCTGGTATCAGGAACTTCGGATTATGCACCCCCTACCAAAGCGGGTAGAGAACTAACGTACATACGTCAGATCAATCAACAGACACAAGGATATGCCTCTGTAATTCGTGCAGCGGCTAATGCGGTGCCTGTTCAGTCACCTTATCCCTCTGGTAATTCATTAGCAGATCAACTTAAAATTGTGGCTCGGCTTATAAAAGGCGGATTGAAAACTCGTGTTTATATGGTAAGTGTGGGTGGTTTTGACACGCACTCCGTACAGGTGAACACTGATAAAGTAACGGGTACGCATGCAACTTTATTGGGTCGTGTTTCTTCCGCTATCAAAGCCTTTCAGGATGATTTGAGATTTTTAGGAGTGGAAGATCGTGTAGTGGGAATGACATTCAGTGAATTTGGCCGTCGTATTAAATCCAACTCTAGTACCGGAACCGATCATGGTGCAGCCGCTCCCTTATTTTTATTTGGAAGTCAAATTGAAGCAGGAATGCTGGGGGTTAATCCAACCTTACCATCTGCAGCTACTGTGAATGATAATATTCCATTGCAATATGACTTCCGTAGTATTTATGCTACCTTATTGGAAAAATGGTTTTGTTTAGATAAGACGGTGGTGGCTTCTTTATTTCCTCCGGAAATCAATATTCAACTGCAATCGTTGCCGTTATTGAAAGCAGGTGCTTGTTCGGGTATTACTCCTCCTCCTAATTCGTCCAATGGTCAACTGATCACCAATTATCCCAATCCTTTTACTACTCGAACCACGCTGGAGTTTACTACAGCAGGAGGGCATACCTTAATACAGATTTTTGATACGCTGGGAAGACTGGTAAAAATTCTTGCCGATAGAGAATACACAGCGGGAACTTACCGTATTGATTTTGATAGTGAAGGACTATCTACCGGAATGTACTATGCCCGTTTTCAGAATGGAATTACACAGCAGGTGCGAGCTATGCTAAAAGTTCGTTAGTCTGTTTGTCGGTGTCCGGCATTCACCCAATCCATAATTTTTTGCTTGTCGATAGTAGTGAGTTGTCCGTTTTGCGGCATGAAGCTTGGATTGCCATCCACGGCACGTGCTTTGATGCGATCCCAACTAGAAATTATCGAAGCGTCGGAGTCAAAGTTTTTATTGCCACTATTACCGGCGTTGAGGTGGCAGGGGCCGCAATAGCCCATGATCAACTCTTTTACTGCTGCATACTTAGCGCCATAGGCCGGTATGGTTACTTGTACCGTATCACTGCAACCCTTTTGGTTTATTACTCGTACTATATAGTTCCCCGCAGCTACTCCATTAAATACGGGACTCACCTGCGTCAATCCATTATTAAGTTGATAGGTAAGCGAGTCGCCTATTGGACTCAACACAGTTATGTTCCCATTGGTAATTCCGCCTACGGCTGGGAGGCTCGTATATTGAATGTCATAAGCAATTCCAATGCAAGGATCGGGTCCCTTCTCTTTACCACAAGCCGATAGTAGAAGTATTATGCTTATCAAGTAGCTAATTGGGGTGGGTACATGGAATTTGGCCATTGGCTAATTTAAATATTATTTTTTTGAAACAATGTTGCATTTTATATTTGCAACAAAGTTTCAAAATATGAAATCAGTTTTTTCAAGTTTTGGTAGACTGACTCTTTTTTTATGGGTATTCAGTTTTCAGGTATCTCATGCACAGGGGATACCTACTGAAAAAAAGAAAACCGCTTCAGAATTTTTCAATGTAACAGGTTTTGTATTAGATGGCAAAACAAAAACACCCTTGGCGGGAGCTACTGTTTATTTACCAGAAGATCGTCGAGGAACACTCACCAATGAAAAAGGATATTATTCTATTCCTCAACTGTCAGCAGGCCACCATGTGGTAGAAGTCTCTTATACTGGATATGGTACCGTTGTAGAGCATATTGAACTGAAAGCCTCACTCGAGAAAAATTTCAATTTGGCTCCGGTTTATCTCGAGAATCAAGGAGTGGTGATCACTGGGATATCTACGGCCACAAGCATCCGTAAAACACCTACCCCCATGACGATTGTTCGGCAGCAACAATTAATGGAAACGTCGGCTACCAATATCATTGATGCATTGAGTAAAGTATCGGGTTTATCTCAGGTTGCTACGGGTCCAGCTGTATCAAAGCCAGTGATCAGGGGCTTGGGCTATAATCGTGTGGTAGTTGTAAATGATGGGGTTCGACAAGAAGGTCAACAGTGGGGAGATGAACATGGAATTGAGATAGATGAAAACAGTGTCAATAAAGTGGAGATCTTAAAAGGTCCTTCCTCTTTGCTTTATGGAAGTGACGCTTTAGCGGGCGTCATTCATTTGATTTCTGCTCCTGCAGTGGAGGAGGGCACTATTAAGGGACAATTCTATACGCAGTATCAAACTAATAGCCGCCTTACAGGAAATAGTCTTCGATTAGCGGGCATGAAGAATGGGGTCAACTGGAATTTTTATGGTACGTTAAAATCGGCGGGGGATTATAAAAATCGATATGATGGGTATGTGTTGAATTCCAGATTTAATGAAAAGAATGGAGGAGGGCAAGTGGGAATAAATAAATCATGGGGCTATAGTCATTTACTATTTTCTCATTTTAATCAGCAATTGGGAATGATAGAAGGAGACCGTGATGCTTCCACGGCCAACTTCTTACTGTTTGGAGGTACGTCACTCGAACGTTTTCCCAGTCAAAAAGAGATGAAAGGACGTTCTTTATTTGTTCCTTCTCAGCAAGTTCAGCACAATAGAGTAGTATGGGATAATAATTTCATTGTAGGAGCTAGCAGACTGAAATTTAATATCGGCTGGCAGCAGAATCGTCGTAAAGAGTTTGGAGAACCCGAAGATCCTTCAGAAGAGGAGTTGTATTTTGATTTAAAAACGCTTACTTATTCTTTGCAATGGAAACTGCCTGAGCAAAAAGAGTGGCATACCACAATTGGGCTAAATGGTATGCGTCAGCATAATGTAAATAAAGGTGCTGAACTATTAATTCCGGATTACCAATTATTTGATGCAGGACTCTTTGTTTATACGCAACGTATTTATGATAAAACCACCTGGAGTGGGGGACTTCGTCTAGATTCTCGTTCTTTGGAGGCTATGCAGCATTGGGAGGGAACGGAAGTGAAATTTGAAGGTTTTCGCCGAATCTTTACCAATTGGTCAGGTAGTGTTGGGCTTAGTTATGAGCCTTCTGATAATGTAATTTTGAAAGCCAACATAGCCAGAGGTTTTCGAGCCCCTACTTTGGCTGAATTATCCAGCAATGGATCTCATGAGGGTACTAACCGATTTGAGTATGGGGTAAAGGATCTTCGCGCGGAAACTAGTTTACAAGTAGATGCGGGTATCGAGTTAGAATTTGAACATTTTAATTTGGGCCTATCGGCTTTTCGCAATAGCATCCATGATTTTATCTTCTTTCGTAAACTACTTAATACCGCTGGGGTTGATTCTTTGGTAGAAGTGGATGGCGAACAATTGACAGCCTTTACTTTTCAGCAGCAAAATGCGGTATTATCCGGATTGGAATTGCAATTGGATATTCATCCTCATCCCCTTCACTGGCTGCATTTAGAAAATACATTTTCATGGGTGCATGGACATTTTGATCGTTTGATCGATCCATCAGTATCCGGTAGTGATCGACTTCCGCTCATTCCGGCTCCGCGTTGGAATGCAGAATTAAGAGGGGATTTTAAAAAAGGAGTGGGGGCTTTTCGTAATCTTTATATTCGTTTTGAAGCCGAAAAAAATTTTTCGCAACCACGTTTCTTCAGTGGTTTCAACACCGAGACTAGAACACCTGGTTATCTATTATTAGATGCAGGAGTCGGGGCCTCATGGGTCAACCGGCAAAAACAAACAAAGGCTACTTTGCATTTATTAGTTACCAATTTGGCAAATGTAGCTTGGCAAACGCATCTCAGCCGATTGAAATACACAATGGAGAATCCGCTGACCGGAAGACAAGGAGTATATAATCAGGGTAGAAACTTTACCCTGAAATTGCAGATTCCACTATTGCTGAAGAAAGGGAACTGATTTTTTAAGAACTTTGGAGCATGGAAATTACTTTTAATACGCCTGCTCTTTTATTCCCTGCCATCAGCCTTTTACTATTGGCTTATACAAACCGCTTTCTGGCATTAGCTAGTGTTGTCAGAAAATTACATGATGAGTATGGACAAGGGAAAGAAAATAAGTTAATTGTACTTCAAATTCGAAGTCTTCGTTATCGCCTTCGCCTTACCCGTTATATGCAAACACTCGGAGTGTTTAGTTTTGTTTGTGCCGTGTTTGCGATGTATAGTATTTATATTAATTGGCAAGCGGCCACCCGTGCGGTGTTTGCCATTGGGTTGCTGAGTTTATTGATTTCGTTGGTGATTTCTCTGGTAGAGATTGCGCAAAGCACGAAGGCCCTTGAGTTAGAGTTGAGTGATATTGAAGAGCCTGGTCGCTTTGAATTTATCAAAGGAATGTTGAGGATCAATAAAAAAGGAGAGTGACTAGCTGTTCGGTTAGTGGCCCTCTTTTCGTTCGTTTTTTCTTTCTCCAATTTGCTGTCTCCACATGGCGTAGTAGAGTCCTTTTTCTTGCAGTAGTGATTCGTGCTTTCCGGTTTCCACTACTTCCCCTTTTTCCAGCACGTAAATTCTGTCTGCGTGCATAATGGTAGACAGGCGATGGGCAATAAGAATGGTGATCTGGTCACCTTGTTTAGAAACTTCACGTATAGTGCTCGTGATCTCCTCTTCTGTGAGCGAGTCTAGTGCAGAGGTGGCTTCATCAAATAAAAGAAGCTTTGGTTTTCTAAGCAGTGCGCGCGCAATAGAAAGGCGTTGTTTTTCTCCGCCTGATAATTTCAATCCTCCCTCTCCAATCATCGTATCTAGTCCATTATCTGCCCGTGTCAATAATTGCTGGCAAGCTGCTTTGTTTAGTACATCTTGCAGTTCTTCTTCTGTGGCTTTGGGATTCACAAAGAATAAATTCTCTTTAATGGTGCCAGAGAAAAGTTGAGTGTCTTGTGTTACAAATCCAATCTGGTTGCGTAAATCTTCAAAGTCAATACTATTCTCATCCATTTCATTGTAAAGGATGCGTCCACTCTCTGGACGGTATAGCCCCACTAGTAATTTCATCATGGTGGTTTTACCCGATCCAGAAGGCCCCACAAAAGCTATGGTTTCCCCTCTTCTAACTTGGAAACTGATTCCGTTCAAGGCTTTGTGCAGGGAAGTTGGATGCTGAAAACTAACAGCCTCAAATTCCAGGGTTTCAATACTTCCTAAGTGTGCCGGAT
>JBMSWW010000073.1:0-7539 GCA_049425065.1 Chitinophagaceae bacterium | reverse complement strand
TAGCCAACCTCCCAGCTTTGAAAACCTCAGTACCGCTAGTGAAGTGTTATACACAGGTATCAAAGTAATTGACTTGATCGAACCTTACGCAAAGGGTGGTAAAATTGGTTTGTTCGGGGGTGCGGGTGTAGGTAAAACCGTATTGATTCAAGAGTTGATCAACAATATCGCGAAAGCTTATTCTGGTCTATCTGTATTTGCCGGCGTAGGAGAGCGTACTCGTGAAGGAAATGACTTGATGCGTGAGATGATCGAGGCAGGCATCATGAAATACGGCGATGCATTCAAGCATAGCATGGAAGAAGGCGGATGGGATCTGAGCAAAGTGGATATGAAAGAATTGGCTGACTCTAAAGCTACTTTCGTATTCGGTCAGATGAATGAACCTCCTGGAGCGCGTGCTCGTGTTGCTCTTTCTGGTTTGACCATTGCTGAGTACTATCGTGATGGGGATGGACAAGGTAAAGGACGTGATATCCTTTTCTTCGTGGATAATATCTTCCGTTTTACACAGGCAGGTTCTGAAGTATCAGCCCTATTAGGACGTATGCCTTCTGCGGTGGGATACCAGCCTACCTTGGCTACAGAGATGGGTATCATGCAAGAGCGAATCACTTCTACCAAGAATGGTTCTATCACTTCTGTGCAGGCGGTTTATGTGCCTGCGGATGACCTTACTGACCCTGCTCCTGCAACAACCTTTGCACACTTGGATGCCACTACGGTATTGTCTCGTAAAATCGCCGACTTAGGTATCTATCCTGCGGTGGATCCACTGGATTCAACTTCTCGTATTTTAACACCACAAGTAGTTGGGGATGCACATTACAATTGCGCTAACCGCGTAAAATCAATGTTGCAGCGCTATAAAGAATTACAAGACATCATTGCCATCTTGGGTATGGATGAATTAAGTGACGATGATAAGTTGGTAGTATCTCGTGCACGAAGAGTACAACGTTTCCTTTCTCAGCCTTTCCACGTGGCAGAAGCCTTTACCGGCTTGAAAGGGGTTCTGGTTCCTATTGAGGAAACTATCCGTGGCTTCAATATGATCATGGATGGTGAAGTAGATGAGTATCCAGAAGCAGCGTTCAACTTAGTGGGTACCATCGATGACGCTATCGAAAAAGGTAAGAAGTTACTGGCTCAAGCGCAGGGTTAATTCACTCTATTTATTATATCATGAATATCGAGATACTTACACCGGAAAAAAAGCTCTTCAGTGGCGAAGCCTATGGAGTGCAAATGCCCGGACTCACTGGATCTTTTGAAGTATTGGAGAAACATGCTCCTTTCATCAGCGCGTTAAAAGAAGGAGTGGTGAAAGTACTTCGTGATAAGCAAAACGACATGGTTCGCTTTTCTATTCAAGGGGGATTTGTGGAAGTGCTCAACAACCGTGTAACCGTATTGGTCGAGGGGGGCACTGAGTTGTAAGAAGTCTTTATAAAATACGCGAAGCCCTCTCTTTTAGAGAGGGCTTTTTCATTGATAATTGACGTTAAAAAAATGTGAATGCCAGCAATTCTTACTGCTCAGTGAAGTCCTATTTGTATTTTTATTGGCTGTGAAAAAAATATTTTCCCTGATCATAGTGTTGATTAGCCTTTCGTTGGTGGGCATCATTTTTATCCAGGTATCTTGGACCCGGAATATGGTGATGTTACGCGAAGAGCAAATCAAGCATCGAGTAGGAGAAGCTACCATTCAGGTGGGGGAAGAGTTGGCAGAGCAAAAGGCCATCTATGTACCTGGCAACTCTCGGCGCGGAGGAATCTTGGAAGGTTTTGGCTGGGAAATTTTTGGTCCCAGCTCCATTGCTAGTCGCTATGATATAACGGATATTAAAGATAGAGTGAAGAAATCCTTTCATGCCAACAATTTAGACAATATTCATTTTGAGTTTGGTCTTTCCACAATTGATCGGTTAGGGAATAATGTTTTTCAAAAAGTATCTCCCGGTTTTTGGCCAGCTTACCAAGATACTTCTCATAATTTCATTTTTGGAAGGGGATTAAATCCGCTAAGTGGCAGCGCTGGTGAGAATCTGGGTGTCACAGAAATCCTTTATGTAGTGGTTCCTGATATCAAGGAAATTGTATTACGCTCATTGGGCTGGAATATTGCTGCCTCACTTTTGTTTACTATCATCATTCTTTCTGCATTCTACTTAACAGTTCGTACCATGTTACAGCAAAAGAAACTGGGCGAAATGAAGAATGACTTTATTAATAATATGACGCATGAGTTTAAAACACCACTGGCTACTATTTCGCTGGCAGTGGATGCCATGCGAAATCAAAAAGTAATTGACAATCGCGAGAAGATGGGGTATTTCAGTGGGATCATCAAGGAAGAAAACCAACGGATGAATCGACAGGTGGAAACCATACTGAAGGCTTCACAATTTGAAAGACAAGATGTAGAACTAGCCTTGAAATCGGTGTCGCTGCACAAGATTATAAAACAAGTAGTAGATAATTTTGCCTTGCAGTTGGAACACGTGGGAGGCACCATTACTCTTTTCTTACACGCTACTGATGATCATGTGTTGGCCGATGAAGTGCATCTTGCCAACTTGGTCAACAACTTAATTGATAATGCAATTAAATATGCCCGTGAAGGGGTGCCTCCGCATATTCAGATCAACACTTCTTCCACTGGAAAAACAATCTCTTTCCGCATCGAAGACAATGGAATGGGTATGAGCCGAGATACATTGAAGCGGATATTTGAAAAGTTCTATCGGGCTCACACAGGTAACCGACACAATGTAAAAGGATTTGGCTTAGGACTTAGTTACGTGAAAAGTGTTACCGAGGCATTAGGTGGTAAAATCAAGGCGGATAGTACACTGGGCAAGCGGAGTGTTTTTACCCTTGAATTGGGACTAACCCCAGCAAAAGCCTAATCGTTAGTTCTCCATAACAAACTTCCATCTCCATAGCTCAGCATTCTATATTGTTCTTTTGTGGCATGTTGATAGATTTTAGTCCAATCATTGCCCACAAACGCGGCTACTAACAACAATAGAGTAGAACGCGGCTGATGAAAATTAGTCAAGATTCCATTCGCAGTTTTGAACGGATAACCAGGTCCAATCAATATGGATGTTTGCGTATGTAAAATACGCTCCTTCTTCTTAAGCATCCATTCAATCAAATTGATTAACACCTCTTCTAAGGAGCGGGCTTGTGGTGCTAATTCATAACATTCCCATTGGGAAAGTGTGGGAATTGAGGAAGGTTGTTGAAGTAGTATTTTTAAGCCGATCCAGTAAATGCTTTCTAGTGTTCTTAGTGAAGTAGTGCCTACGGCAATCAGGGGTTGATGAATTCGTTGATGCCAGCGTTGTAAAAATTCCAATTCTATTTCAATCCACTCTGCATGCATGGCATGATCTTCCATACGTGCCGCTTTTACCGGTTTGAAAGTACCCGCACCCACATGCAGTGTTAGATAATCGATAGTAATATTTTGTTGATGAAGTTTTTGAAGTAATCCTTCCGTAAAGTGTAATCCTGCTGTGGGCGCCGCTACCGATCCTTCTTTTTTTGCATAGACAGTTTGATAGCGTTGCTGGTCTTCCTTCACTAGTTTTCTTTTCAAATATGGAGGAAGCGGCATTTGTCCAAACAGTAGTAGTATACTGGCAAAACTTTGCTCCGCAGGCGTCCATTGCAATTCAATTAAAAAATGATCAGGCTCTTTGCGAACAATCGCGGCTTTTAACGTAACACCATCAACGTTTCTTTCTAATAGAGTACCCGACTTCCATTTCGAAGCACCCCCCACCAAACATTCCATTTGAACTCTTGAGGTTTTTTGCATAACTGCGCTCATATCTCCCAATGACGATTCAGGTGAAAGGCAAAAAATTTCTATCAATCCGCCCGTGCTTTTTTCAAAAAGAATTCGAGCAGGAACTACTTTGGTCTGATTAAATACGAGCCAACTTTTTGCCGGCAAACAACGATTTAAGTCAACATATTTTTTATCCTGAATAGCTCCCTTTTCATAGACGAGTAAGCGAGACTGATCTCTCTCAGTAAGCGGGTGGATTGCAATCAGGTTTTCCGGCAGTGAATAGTCAAAATCATCTGCGGATAAGAGACGAGGGTCTTTTATCATACAACTAACTGTTGTTACCCTACAAATCTCGGCAAATCGCCTCATTTTTTTGGGCCGATCACAGCTTACCCACAGTTATCCACAGCTAATTAACAGGGAAAATTGGGAAAACGTTCTCCCACCTCATAAAATCCTTATCCAGCAAAGGTTTTGGCCGATTTTTACTTGGGGATAAATATAGAATGCTCAAATTTGGAACAATAGTGGTAAAAAGTGTTATTTTGTGTCAATAAGGGAGAAAATCCCCCAAATCACTGATAATGACTGGATTTTTAGGAGAATTCGAAGCAACACTGGACGCCAAAGGGCGTTTTCTGCTGCCCGCCGGCTTTAAGAAGCAGGTAGCAGGGGAAGAGTTGCATCGTTTTGTCATTAATCGTGGTTTTGAAAAATGTCTGGCTCTGTATACCCTCCGTGAGTGGCAACCCCTTTTTGAAAAGATCAAGAGCTTGAATGAGTTCGATCCGAGGCAGCGGGAGTTCCGCCGGGCATTTTTAAATGGCGCCACGTTTGTGGAGCCTGATACCGCCGGGCGTATTCTTTTGCCTCCCAACCTGAAGGCTTATGCTGAGTTGGAAAAGGATATCGTGATTGCATCGGCGGGAAATAAAATGGAAATCTGGGATAGTAATAAGTACAAAAAGATCTTTGACTCCTTTTCTTCGGATGCTTTTAGTGAGCTGGGAAGAGATGTAATGGGAGGCGGAACAATGAATTGATAAAAAACGGTGCAGTCAGCGTATCACATACCCGTTCTGCTCCGTGAAGTAATCGAGGCCCTGGCCATCCAACCGAATGGCGTGTACGTCGACTGCACGTTTGGGGGAGGAGGACATGCTCGGGCCATTTTGGAAAAGCTGGGTCCTGACGGAAGATTAATTGCTTTTGATCAGGATGAAGATGCTCAACAAAATCTGCCAAACGACTCTCGTCTTCTTTTCGTTCCTCAAAATTTTCGCCATGTACAGCGTTTTCTGCGATTGCATAAAGTAAATGCAGTTGACGGTTTGCTGGCTGACTTGGGGGTGAGTAGTCATCAATTTGATGAAGCAGCGCGAGGCTTTTCCACACGATTTGATGCGGCCATGGATATGCGTATGGATCGTCGTTTGGAACGTACCGCTTTCACCATCTTGAATACTTATGAGGAAGCGAAGCTGCATAAACTATTTGAACAGTATGGAGAAGTGACCAATGCTAAAACCTTGGCACGTCATATTGTGCAAGTGAGAAAATCGCAATCGCTGCGCACTATTGAAGGCTTTAAGCAAGCCATCCGTGAATCGGTAAAAGGAAATCCCAACAAGTACTTTGCCCAGGTATTTCAGGCCCTTCGTATTGAGGTGAATGACGAGATCGGTGCACTGAAGGAATTGCTAGAACAGCTTCCTTTTGTGATTAAGCCCGGAGGTCGTGCGGCCATTATTACATTCCATTCCCTGGAAGACAGGTTGGTGAAACAATTTTTCCGTGCAGGAACTCTCGATCAAAAAGAATCGAATCCCTTTTTGGCAGAAGAGTCTGTAAAGGAATGGCAGTTGGTGTATAAAAAGCCAGTAACTGCCAGTGAAGAAGAATTAAAACAAAACCCTCGTTCAAGAAGCGCAAAGCTCAGAGTAGCTACGCGTTGCTGAACAACTCATTTACAAGTTTGATCCATATAATGGGAACGCCACAAAAAGAAAATAAGATGGATTGGAAAGGATGGCTGAATTATCAGTCCATTGTAAAACAGGTTCCCTTCTTTCTTTTTCTGGCAGCATTGGCAGTATGCTATATCTATAACGGTCATTATGCCAATAAAACGATTCGTTCCATCAACCGAACAGAAAAGGAAGTGAAAGAGTTGCAGTATGTATATAAGACAGTCAAAGGAGAGTTGATTGCTCGCAGTAAACAAAGTGAACTGGTGAAAGCCGTAGAGCCTCTAGGTTTAAAAGAGCTTACTGTTTCACCCTTGGTCTTGATAGATAGTGCCGAAAAAGCTGAGTAAGAAGAGTATAAAAAATGGAAGTTAAGCGCGACATATTATGGAGAGTGTATTTGTCCTTTATCGGGATGGCCTTGTTGGGTACCCTCGTAGTGGCGCGCGCCTTTTATATACAACGGGTAGAAGGGGCTTTTTGGAAAAACATGAGTGATAGTCTTCACCAGCGTTATATAACGCTCGAGGCACAAAGAGGAACTATCTACAGTGAAGATGGTCAGTTCCTAAGTACTTCAGTTCCCACTTTTGATATTTATCTGGACCTCCTAGCAGATGGTCTTCGGGAGAAAAAAGGAAAACGATTCCATGAAAACATTGATTCATTTACGTTATCACTTTCCGCACTTTTTAAAGATAAAACTGCCGCTGATTACAAGCGAGAGATTACAAAAGCCAGGGAAAAAAAGTCACGCTATTATCCGCTGAAAAAGAAATTGAACTTTTCGGAGTATGAGCAGTTTCGCGCCATGCCCCTTGTTCGTTTGGGTCCTAATAAGAGCGGTGTAATTGTAGAGACCAACAGCAAACGCTTAGTTCCTTTTGGCTTATTAGCAAGCCGTACCATCGGACTTTCTAGGGAACATATTGCCAGTGATGGTAAGGTTCGTAAACAAAATGTGGGATTAGAGAGAAGTTATGATTCTGTGTTAAGCGGACGTGCGGGACAAAAGTTAGTTCGCTTTATTGCCGGAGGAGCTGCAATTCCTGTGAATGGTTCTGAAACAGAACCCGATCATGGGAAAGACATCTATACAACGCTCGATCTGCGCATGCAAGATATTACGGAGACTGCGTTGATGCGCATGATGCTCCAGAGTGAAGCTTTGTATGGCACTGCTATTTTAATGGAAACAGCCACTGGTAAAATCAAAGCCATGGCTAATCTGGGACGCAGACCTGATGGGCATTACTGGGAAGATGATAATTATGCTTTACGGGCAACGGAGCCAGGATCCACAATTAAGTTGGCTACTTTATTATCTGTTCTGGAAAAAGGGACTAGTAAGATAGATGATCAAGTTGAAATTGGAAGTGCGGGTAAAGCCATGGTGGGAAATAAATTGGTCTACGATGCTGAGCGTTCACCTAGGCCAGAGCTTTCTGTTAAAGAATGTTTTTCACATAGCTCTAATATTGGCATGAGCAGATTGGCGTTGAAAGCATTTGGTCAACGTCCTGAAGAAATTAAAGAATACCTCAAGCGTTTTCATTTAGATACTCGTTCTCCTATAGACTTAGCAAACGTCCCAAAGCCTACCATGGCTCCTTTAAATGAGAAAGGAAGTTCTGTGGGCAATATGTTATGGATGAGTTTTGGCTATGCGCTGCAAGTAAGTCCTCTGCATACCTTGAATTTATACAATACAGTGGCTAACGGAGGTACGATGATGAAGCCTTATCTCGTGAGTCGTATTCAG
>JBMSWW010000072.1:0-7574 GCA_049425065.1 Chitinophagaceae bacterium | reverse complement strand
ACGGAATGTTCATGCAATCCCACGGCACTGAACTCTGATTCTTCGGGCCCGTATTTAGCAGAGGTTTGATGCGCAGCAGAAGCAAACTCTGAAGGCAATAGGTTGATCGTATATTCTTTTTGATCAGTAATGTTCTGCAACGTATCCCGCCGAACGGTATCAGGTCTAAATAGCAACCCATAATAAGGAGGGTTAGCGCCAATATGAAGTAAAGAATTAAAAATAGCCAAGTTGGATTGCCGCTTTTCATTACAAGTACCTACCAAGATAGCTGATTTTAGTCCTGCCATAGAGTTAATGAAAGTGGCTCTTTTTCGCTGCTCCATCGCCAGCAGATCTTGGGCGTTATATTTTTTCAGTTCCATTAAATCCGAATAATTTTTTTATCAGATAATACTTTCGTGGTGAGTAATTTAGAAGAAGAAGCAGCATATTTTTTCATTTCAAACAAAAAGAGCTGATGATCTCCCTTTGTGGAAACAAGTTTTATTTTTTGCAGGAACACATATGCAGCAGCCCCTTGCAACACTTCCATTCCTTGCCAAGTAGTGAGCAACTTTCTTTTTCGCAACCACTGATCTTTATTGACTTTCAGTCCCGATTGCTGCCCAAGATGTCGAACTAGGTTATACTGTTCAATGTGCAAATACTGTAAGACTACTTGTGAGGAACACTTCAGATTGGCAAGTGTTTTTGTATTGTCATACACCGCAATCGCATACAATTTGGGCTGCATGCTAATAGCTGTTACATAAGTGCAAATATTCATGTTCACCCCTTCTATTCCATAGGTGGCTAAACTGTAAACAGGATAATCAGGAAGGTTCCAGGGTCTTTTCATAATGTTCAAGCTTTATCCAAGCTGCACAAAAAATCATTGGCCCTTTGTAATAAGTCTTGCTGTTTTTGCGCAGGCATTTTATCGAATGTACGAACCAACATGCCGAGACGTGGATTTTGCAAAAAGAAGCTTCGATGCACATGCATAAAACGCCAGAAGAGGGCATCCCAAGTAGCCGCCCAGGGAGCTCCTTTTTTATAGTCGCTCATTTTAAAAATATAATTGCTGCCACTAATATAGGGCTTGGTACACATGAGTCCTCCGTCCGCAAATTGTCCCATACCATATACATTGGGCACCATTACCCAATCATAAGCATCAATATACAATTCCATAAACCAACGATATACTTCATCCGGATCAAATTCACAAAGCAGCATAAAATTACTCAGCACCATCAGTCGCTCAATATGATGAGAATATCCTGAGGCTAAGAGCTTTTTAATAGTATCATCGACAGGAGCAATACCCGTTGTGCCCTCATAGAAAGAGGCGGGAATCTTGCGAGTGAATTTCCAATAATTGGTGGTACGTTGTTGGGTTCCTGCAGCTTCGTATACACCTCGTATAAATTCGCGCCACCCTATTATTTGCCGAATAAATCCTTCGACACTATTAAGTGGCGCTACTTTTTGTTGGTGAGCTTTTAGTATTTTATTGAGGACCTGTTTTGGTGTCAACAAACCAATATTCAAACAAGGAGTTAAGACGCTATGATGCAGAATATGTTCGGTGGCAACGATGGCGTCTTCATATAATCCAAACTCCGAAAACCGATGTGCTATAAAATCATCAAGACATTTTTCGGCATCATCATGTGTAACAGCATAATTAATGGGGCCCTTCAGCTCACCAGGATTATTAGAAAAGTTTGTTTTTACATATTCGCGTGCTTCTTTTAACCATTCATTATCCAAGGGCATTTGAACCTCAGGAGGTTTTTTCCCTTTGGGATAAGCTAAACGATTATCCGCATCAAAACTCCACTTACCCCCAACCGGCTTGCCATCTTTCTCTAATAAGATCTTGTACTTCTTTCGCTGTGCGGTATAAAACGTAGTTTGAAAAAAGGAAGTTGTATCTTTAAAATTATTTTCTAACTCTGCATGTGTTTGCAAAAAAAGAGGAGTATCCAACCAATAAATTTTGATTCCCTTTTTTTTAGTGGCTATGGTAATTTTTTTCTCCAGCCAGTTGTCTATAACTCGATACAAATGAAGCTCCCCTACTCCTTTTAAAGCGACAGAATCAATCAACCATTGAATTTTTGAAACAGACTCTTTCGCCTCCACATAATTGACCGAAATTTTATTCTTTTTCAGCAACGATGCATAATACTGCATGCTAGCCCTATGAAGCACTAATTTCTGCTGATGAAATTTATATTGATTGAAATAAAGATCCTCTTCTACCAAGTATACCTCATCTATAGATTTGAAAAGCTCAAGGTTTGCAAATAATTGGTGAGGAAATATGATTTGTACTTTTTTCAAAAAAAATTATTAAGCACCCAGCAGGGCTTCATGTGGTCGAAATTAAGAATTAATAATAGGTATTGTTGCTAGCGGAGTAAAGCTGATATTCGTAAGGGATAATCTTCTGAAGCAATAACCTCAACATTTTTATTTCCTACTCTTTGAATGACAAGTTGTCCAACTTTAATACGAGAAAGATCAACTTTGAATTCAGCTGTATCCGTTGTGGCCATCATTATCTCGGCGATACTAATTAGACAATAAAGAGTATTGGATGTTGAATAGACTGCTCGTCCCCCAAAAGGTGGCCTATCAACCACATAACGTTGAGTTGGCAAAAAGATTGTATCTAGGCTTTTTCGCTGAAATTTATATAATGAATCATGCCAGAATAATTTTCCATTGATTTGGATGAATTCGTCTTGCTTGAGACCTTGATCACCGGCATAGTCAATCTGTATTGCGTCAGCCTCGATCCGTAATAACTTTTTATACGACGAGGTTTGATTGCATGATACAAATAACACTAAATAAAACAGGCAGCCGATGATTGACTGCCTGTTGGCGATGAAATGATATCGCATAGTTCGATTATTCAGAAAGCTTCCAACCTACGTTGGCAGCAGTTGTTACCTCGTTAAATTTACCTTGTTTGGTACCTGCATTCTCCTTTCCACCAAATGTGTAGGAATTACCACCTACTACTTTCATTTGTTGTAAGGGAACTGGTAACTCAGTCGGCGTACCGCCAATTAACAGGTTATTACGACGCATGAATGCGAAGGGTGGAAGAGGGCCACTGGCAGCATCAATACAAACGGAATATTCCCAATGTAATGCCTTTTTGACATCATCTGCATTCGCGGCTACGTCAGGCAGATTTCCCAGAGCCTTACGGCTATATGTTGGATTATTGAGAATGGCAGCAGCAGCAGCAGCATCTCCAGCCATAAGCTTGGCTTCTGCCTTCAACAACGCTGTTTCTTCATTCTGCCAAAATGGAGAAATAGCCCCGGGAACAGCTAGGAAGTTATATTGGTTATCCCATCGAGCACGGGCATAGTTTGTAAATAAGCCACGATTACGGTCAGCTCGCAGATAACCAAAATTTGGCGTAAAGGAAAAATATGTATTAAACCGGCCATCATCTGTTTGAACTGGTGACAATAAAGTGGGGGCAGGAGGATAATATTTTGGATAAGTTCCAGTGCGATCAACTAGGTGTGGTACTTTAATATCGACAGGAAGATAACCAGAGCCATCTCCAAGCAGATAAATCGCCCAATCCAGTGTTCCTGGATATACGCTTTCATTGGCGTATTCGTATAGGAGATCAGTTGTTGGGGCTGCATTTGCATAATCATAAACCTTATTCCACCATGATGAACCCAGTGCTGTTGCTTCAGCATTGTCACGAGGTACGCTGGCCATGATTCGAGCAGCCAATCCGTTACACCATGCAATAAACTGAGGTTTATCAATCGTAAGTCCTGGAACGAAATTAAAATTAAAGTTGGTGGCAGCATTTGCTGCGGCAATAGCCGAATCTAGATACGCAACACCATTTTCAACCAATTTTTTGTAGGAATCGGGATAGTCATTAAATGTTGGTACATCCGAAGAAGGTCCGTTTACAATCACTCCACGATCGAATAAAGCTCCCAAGTATCCATTAGAGATACCTTTGCCGAAGTATGCGGCAATCTTGGAATCTGAAGTACGGTCATTTCCGTTGGCATCTTTAATTAGATCACCGGCGCGGATTTGAAGTAAAACAGCATTGGCATCCAGATTTGCCTGAGCAAAACCAGCCCAATAATCAGCAATCGCACCATATCCACCATAAGTGTCCGTGTTTTTTATAGCCATACGAGGTTCTTGTGCCCAATCCCAGAATTCCAGATAACGGTTGGTCGAAGTAATCTGGTCTGCCATACAAAGCAGGTGTACACCTGTTGCTCCGTTAAACATAGTGTTTAGGGATCCAATTACAGCTCCAGAACCAACTTTTACAGCTGCTCCCGGTAATTTTAAATATTCCTCATAAGTAAGCTTGTTAGGGTCTTCAAATTGAAGATCCTTTTTACATGACGCGAGCATCAAGCTGCTCAACGCGAAGAGGATTATAAACTTATTCATATTATGCTTTTTTTAGAGGTTTATTGTGAGTTTAGCACTGAACGTACGATACACCGGGTAAGGGTAATATTCAAAATACCCTTCAGGGTTTACCCCACTATATTTTGTGAAGTAAAACAGGTTACGTCCGATGAGGGCTAAACGAGCATTCTTAACCACTTTGCCGACTGCTCCCATTTTACTACCAGAAAGATTGTAAGCCAATGACAATTCACGAATCGCAACAAATGAGTTCTTTTCTAACCAGAAGTCGGTAATATTATTTCCATTATAGATCTGCTGAATAAACTGAAGTGGCAGGCCACTACCTACATAGTCTTCAAATAGTTTAGTGCGATTGTCGAATGTCAAATATTGAATGGTACTGTTGTATTTGTATCCACCTTTTTTCCAATCAACCAAGAAGAAAAGACTTAACTTGTTATCAAAGAAGCTAAATGTTTGCGGAAGACCAATTTGGAAATCAGGTTCGCCGCGCTGTAAATAAGCTGTGTTACCAGTGCTGGCGTCAACAAAGAATATGGGACGCTCGTTTGCAGTACCCAACTTTGATTTTTCGACAACAAACCCTTTTGAATTCATAACAAAATCCGAAGGGGAAAGATTACCGGAAACATTGGTTACAAATCCAGTCGTTTTGTCAACCTGTAACTCATCTAAACTGCGCAATACTTTGTATCCCCAGAATGCATAAGCAGAAAGCCCTTCTGCTTTCCGGAATAGTCCGTCGTAAGTAAACTCAGGAATACCACCGAGATCCGTAATCTTACTACGTACTAATGTGAAAGTGAACCCTGTATTCCAACGAATTTGTTTTGTGTTTTTGATATTAGCGTTCAGTTCAGCTTCAATTGAGCGAGACTCCACTGCACCCAAGTTACGCCAGATTAACGCAGTACCATTCACCTGCTGTATCGGAGGAGTTTGGATGAAATCCTTCTGACTATTGGCTAAAGCATAAGTCATGTTGAAGTTTACACGATTAAAGACCTGTCCATCAAACCCAATCTCCACTTCATCAGTAAAAGAACGAGACAATCCGGGATTTGCTAATTGGATCAGACTAACGTTTGTACCCGAAACAGATGTTCGGCTGTTCTTGGCATCATAGGATGGTACAGAGCCGGCACGACCGAAGGCAGCACGGAATTTCAGCTCGTTAACAGGACCCAGTTTGAAGTCTTCTGTGATTCGATAGGCAGCACTCACACGGGGGAAGAAGGCCGACTCAGCGCTTGCACCAAAACGACTACTTTGGTCAACACGACCCAAGGCGTCTAGAAATAACTTATTCTTCCAACCTAAGCGCGCGTTCAAGAAATAACCCTTGTTAATGGTTTTATTCCAGTCAGAGTTCATGGAACGAGTATCCGGATCAGTTACTGCTAATTCCTTGAGAGGAACAGTTAGATTATATCCAGAGGCAGAAAATGACTCACCATTATACTCCTCATAAATATATTTAAGAGAACCGCCATATTCAAAATCACCTTTTGAACCGGAATAGTTCAATTGGACGTTACCATTGAGGAACCTATTGCTAGAAGTACCCATAGAATAATTACCGTTATTCAAAGAAGGGGTAGCAGTGATTGTTTGATACCCGATAGGATAATAGCTCCAGTTGTTTCCTGACTCATTATTCATTGAACCAGAAGCAAAAAGATCAAAACCGCGGGCAAAGCGCCAGCGGATATCGCCACCTAACAAGGTGTTGGTAGAAGTACTAGAAACTTGGCGTTGATCCCACTCATAAAGCGGATTGTAAAGATTAGCATTTTGGAATTCGAAACCGTTTGGCTTCGCTTTGTAGGTTCCGTCAGGATTTTTCTCCGTTAAATCCATAAAAGGTTCAAACTGCAAGGTGGCGGCAAAGAGAGTTCCTTGTGTATTACGAGAAATGAAATCCGAAGGACGGTTGAAGTTAATATACTGGAAAGTAACATTTGTCTCAATCTTGTTAGAAGGATTGTAACCTACATTCACTTTCATTGTATTTCGAACATCGGCATCCACTATAGAAACGGCGCCACCCCGACGTTGATTCTGGAAGGAAACATAGTATTTAAGCGCACCCTTCGCATCTGACATAGACACTACATAGTTGCTGAAGGGACGATTATCCAGAAGGGCGCGGGTATTATCGAAAGTCTTTTTATAAGGATTCATTTTAATTGAGAAACCATTCGACTGATAGTCAATTGTCCTTTGGAAAGGAGATGCAGGATCAGCAATTAGAAAAGACCCATCTGGATTCACCTTATAAATATGTCTACTGGTCAGCTCAGGAATACGCTGTATATTGTTTATTCCGAATTCAGCGTCAGCTACAATCGTGGGCTTGCCACCAATTGCACGACCTTTTTTTGTAATCACTTGGATAACACCACCCTCTGCTCGAGTACCATAGAGAGCAGCTCCGGCACCCCCTTTTACTACTTCGATTGACTCTATGTCCTCAGGATTCAAATCACTTAAACTAAGTGAAGTCTGAAACCCATCAACTACAATAAGCGGAGCAATGTTTCCGAAAACGGACTTTGCACCACGAAGAAATACTGCCGCACCACGATCACCCTGTGTTTGGTTGATCTGGATACCGGCTACACGGCCACGAAGTGATTGAGAGGCATCCAATTGAGGAACGATATTGATTTCACTTCCTTTGACAGTTGTTGCTGCAAAAGTTAGTTTCTTTTTTGAGGTGGCTTGTGCAACCCCCGTTACTACCACTTCGCCGATTTCTGAAGAAGCAGTCACCAAGGATACTGAAATATTGTTTCCAGATGCAGCAACTTCTTGTGTCATCATTCCAACATAAGAAATGACTAAAGTTTTTACACCCGAAGAAACCCGCAAAGTGAATTGGCCATTGGAATTAGTAGTGGTAATGGTTTTGGTTCCCTTAGCAGCTACTGTAGCCCCCACCAATGGGTTGCCATCTTCACCGGTTACACGGCCTGAGACTGTCTGCTGTGCAAAAGCAAAGATTACAGACAACAACAAACCGCATAGAAAAATTATTTTTTTCATCAGTCAGTTATTTTGGTTCAACGTAAAGCTAAAAAAATGTTAATTAATTAAAAAAATTTAACAGAAAAATTTCCTGTGCGAATTCG
>JBMSWW010000071.1:0-7592 GCA_049425065.1 Chitinophagaceae bacterium | reverse complement strand
TTGATATTCTTTGGCAACTTCTCGGGCCTTGGTTGTATAATCTGCACCGCTACTAACATAAAGTATGGAGCGACTCACATTTACTAATAAACCACCGTCTTCATTCATGGCCACTGAGGAAATATCCTGGAGACTCCCCCCCTGTGCTCCTACACCTGGTACTAAAAAGAAATGACCGGGTACTAGTTTTCGAATATCAGCAAAGGAAGAAGACTGAGTTGCTCCCACTACAAACATCAAATTAGAAGAAGTTCCCCAACCTGCTACGGTACGAATCACTTTTTCATAGAGCAATTCATGGCCGCAAGGCTGTAATTGAAAATCTTTTGCCCCAGGGTTAGAGGTTAGTCCCAAAACAATCGCCCATTTTCCAGCAAATTGTAAAAAAGGCTTCACACTATCCTCTCCCATATAAGGAGTCACTGTTACAGCATCACAGGGAAGGGTTTCAAAAAACGCACGAGCATACTGCAAAGTGGTATTCCCAATATCACCACGCTTTGCATCTGCAATAATGAAATGGTGCTGACCAATGTATTGAACTGTTTGCTCCATCAAGTTCCACCCCTTAGCACCCATGGCTTCGTAAAAGGCCGTGTTTATTTTATACGAAACACAATAATCTCTAGTGGCATCAATGATCGCTTTATTAAAACTCAATACAGGTTCTTCCTCTTGCAATACACAAGAAGGTAACTTTGAGACATCAGTATCTAACCCCACGCAGAGGTAAGATTGTTTCCTTTTTATTTGATTAATTAATTGCTCTCTAGTCATGCAATAAAAGTAATAGGATATTAAACAGAGGAAGCTATTTTTTCTCCAACAATATTAGCATTTCGCATGGCGATGCTTCTCACGACTCCTGCAGCAAATTGCTCAAAGGCTTTTTTAGTAATAGCTTCATTCGACATCATAATGGGAATACCTTGATCTCCTCCCTCTCGTATACTTTGCACCAAAGGAATTTGTCCCAAAAAAGGAAGATCATACTCATCTGCTAAACGTTTACCTCCTTCTTTACCGAAAATAAAATATTTATTTTCCGGCAATTCTGCAGGAGTAAAGTAACTCATATTCTCTACCAATCCAATAATGGGAATATTCAACTGAGCTTGGCCAAACATAGCAATACCTTTTTTAGCATCCGCTAATGCCACATCCTGAGGGGTAGTTACAATCACTGCACCTGTAACAGGTACTGTCTGCATCAACGTCAAATGAATATCACCAGTTCCTGGAGGCATATCAATTACCAGATAGTCCAGTTCATCCCAGTTAACGTCCGTAACAAATTGACGAATGGCACTGCTGGCCATGGGTCCTCTCCACACTACGGCATTCTTTTCGTCTACCAACAACCCAATACTCATGAGTTTTATACCGTAACGCTCTAATGGAACAATCATACCTTTCCCGTTCACGTCCACCATCATGGGGCGTTCCCCGCGAACCCCAAACATAATTGGCATACTGGGCCCATAAATATCAGCATCCATCAACCCCACTTTTGCGCCTCCCTGAGAAAGAGCCAAAGCAAGATTAGCAGATACGGTAGACTTTCCAACGCCTCCTTTACCACTCACCACCGCAATGATATTTTTCACCTTAGGCAGCACATTTCCTTCGTCTACTCTTTTTGTAGTCGTGTTGGCGGTAAAGTTCACGGTCACCTCTGCTTCCTTATTCACCAATAAACGAATGGCATTCACAGAGGCATTACGCATCATTTCCTTCATGGGACAGGCCGGAGTGGTCAATACAATGGTAAAAGAGACTTTGTTTCCATCGATAGCCACATCCTTCACCATGTTAAGCGTAACCAGGTCTTTCCCCAAATCAGGCTCCTGTACATTACGCAGGGCCTCCATTACTTTATCGATAGTCATACGTTAACAACTTTGTTAAAAAGTGATTGTGGACACAAAAGTAACCAATACCGTAGCATTTTGTTCTCACAAATAGAGTTGGACTGTTTATTTTTGACAAAGTGAAAACAATTCTTCGCCTTACTGCTTTCTGCTTGCTTTTTATACCCTCGATAGCCGGTGCTCAATTTGAGACTACCAAGGACTCCGTGGTTCAGCTTTACGGAGTAGTGATGACCGCCGATAGTTTAGTGGGAATTCCGGCTGTGAGCATTGTGGTAAAAGGACAGAACAGAGGAACCATTACCAATAACGAAGGCGTTTTTTCGATTGTTGTCTTAAAAGGTGACGAGGTGGAATTCACCCACGTTAGTTATCAAACAAAGACGGTTACCATCCCAAGAAATTTGGTAGGCAATCAATACAGTGTGGTGCAATTAATGGTGGCTGACACCGTATATCTCCCTGCTACCATATTAAAACCCCGCCCTACCGCAGAACAATTTGCCAGAGACTTTGTGAACGTACCTGTGCCGGATGACCAATACGAGATCGCCAGAAAAAATACAAGTGCAACCACCAGAAGATTGCTATTGCAGTCAACCCCTGGTGATGGCGGAGAAGCTACTCGCATGCAAATGAATCGAATTGCTAACAAAGCAGTTTACCAGGGGCAAGCGCCTCCTATGAATATTTTTAATCCGGCTGCCTGGGCTGACTTCATTCAATCCTGGAAGCGGGGTGATTTTAAAAGAAAGAAATAATTCTATGACGATTAGAAAAATGGCCGTGATCGGAGCGGGCACCATGGGCAATGGGATTGCCCATGTATTTGCCCAGTACGGATGGCAAGTTACCTTGATCGATGTACAAGCAGCACAATTAAATAAGGCACTCACTACCATCACTAAAAATCTGGATCGGATGGTAAGTAAAGGAAGTATTACCGAGTCCCTCAAAGAAGAAACACTAAAGCGGTTGGAAATTTGTGAAAGTATTGAGACAGGAGTAAAAGATAAAGAGTTGGTAGTAGAAGCGGCCACCGAAAATCAAACCATTAAGCTTTCTATTTTTAAAACTATCGACCAGCATGCACCCGCTGCATGCATACTAGCTTCTAATACCTCTTCCATCCCCATTCAAACCATTGCAGCGGCTACAAATAGACCCAGTCAAGTTATTGGAATGCATTTTATGAATCCCGTTCCTGTGATGAAACTGGTTGAAATCATCAATAGTCCCTCTACTTCTAAAGAAGTCTCTACTCAAATTGTGGCTATCAGTAAAGAACTGCAAAAAGTTCCTTGCGTGGTCAATGATTTTCCTGGATTTATTTCCAACAGGATTTTGATGCCTATGATCAATGAGGCCATCTGTAGTTTGGAAGAAGGCGTAGCCGGAGTTTCTGAAATTGACACCATCATGAAATTGGGAATGGCCCACCCAATGGGTCCTCTGCAACTCGCAGATCTCATAGGACTGGATGTGTGTTTGTCCATCATGCTAGTACTCGAAGATGGTTTCAAGAACCCGAAATACAAAGCAGCCGGTTTATTAAAAGAATTAGTAGCTGCCGGGAAACTGGGCGTAAAAACTGGAGAAGGTTTTTATAGCTATACTCCTGGGTCCAAAGAGTTGGTGGTAAGCGCTCGTTTTACGAGCTAGAAATCAGTTAGTCTCTAGCGACTTTATTTCAACTCCCTGCAATTGCTTAAATTCTTCCAAAGCTGCAGTTTTGATGTTAACTGGGAAACCCACCCTTAACTCACAAAACAATGCTTGGCTATGGGTGATCACATAAAGTTGTCTCTTTTTTACTAAGCGCATTACTTCATTGAGTAAAGTATAATCAAATTGCAACTGATATTCATGCAGAATTGGTTTTTCCAAAATTGTACAGTTCTCTATGGCCAGTTGAGCGGCAGCACGATACGCATGTATTAATCCGGGAACGCCTAATAATGTCCCTCCAAAATATCGCACTACCACCACCCCGGCGAATAATAATTGACGGCTCTCTAATTGCCCTAGCATAGGGCGACCCGCCGTTCCAGAGGGCTCTCCGTTATCACTGGAACGCCATAGTTCTCCCTCGTAGCCGATTCTGTAAGCATAGCAATGATGAGACGCTTTGGGATGCAGGTCTTTGATAGCTTGTAATCGTTCCTTGAATTGTGCAATGTCTTTTACCGAAAAAGCAAAGCCCAAGAACTTACTTCCTCGATCAGAAAATTCCGCCTTTCCTGTTTTATCAATCGTCTTATAACTACTTGAAGACATTCCTACAAAATTAACTAGTCGTGACTGGTTATAAACAATTGTATGTTTGCAACAATGACAATCGCAGAAGCAAGAAACTTTACCACGCAACAGTTACTACCGGGTATAGATTCCGGAGAGGCGCAGGCTATGGCAATGGAACTAGTATTGCATGTAGCGGGAATTGATAAAAAGTACTGGGCACAACAGCTAAACAAAACCCTCAGCCAAGAAAAAAATGATAAACTAATACAGCTCACCCAACGCGTTGCACAGGGAGAACCCTTGCAATATGTTACCGGCGAAGCTTGGTTCTTTGGACTCAAGCTTCAAGTTACCCCGGCGGTACTTATACCCCGTCCGGAAACCGAAGAGCTGGTTGATTGGTTGATTAGCCATTGTCAGTTTCCAATTGAAGAGCTCCCCATTTTGGAAATTGGTACTGGTAGCGGATGCATAGCCTTGGCTCTTCAAAAAAGACTTCGCAAGGCCACCGTTACGGCTATTGAATATAGCGTAGACGCACTGAAAGTGGCCGAAAAAAATGCAAAAAACTTAGGCTATCATCCTCGATTTATAAGAGGTGATTTATTTGACGTTTCACAATGGAAAGAATGGCCCTCTTTCTCCATGCTGATCAGTAATCCCCCCTACATCCCCTTTGAAGAAAAAAATTCGATGGAAAAAAGAGTGAAGGACTTCGAACCCTCACTAGCTTTATTTGTACCCGATGAAGACCCGCTGAAATATTATCGATTATTGGGGAAATTATTACTGGAAAGGGGCAGTCCTGATGCACGCCTATTTTGCGAATTAAATGCAAGGCTTGCACGAGAAACTGCCGAATTATTTCAATCAATGGGTCTACACACCACCCTTAAACTAGATATGCAGGGAAAAGAAAGAATGCTCAGCGCTTGGCGTTAATCGATACGAGCCACCACTTTTGCTTTTTCTTTTTTGGCTAATAACATGATCCGATAAACTTCTCCGTAAAAAGCAGTAGTGTCAGCATTGATTACTACGGTGGGAGTATCCACACTGGCGCGAAATTTATTGATCTCCTTCGACAACAAAGAGTCAAACGCAACGGAAGACACTGGAGTTGTTCCCAGATAAAATTGTTGGTTTTTATCAATGGAGACCATGATATTCTGCTTAGCCTTGGTATCACGTGTACCTTTAGGCAAACCTACTTTGACTACATTGGGGTTTGCCATTGTGGCTACAATCAGGAAGAACATCAATAAAATGAAAAGGATATCATTGAGCGAGTCGGTAAAGACCTCGGATTCCTCTTTATGTTTTCTTCTGAATCGCATGGGCAAATTAATGAGTAGGCTCTTGCAACATATCCATAAAATCAGCAGAGGCCGCTTCCATTTTGTGAGAAGTCTTGTCTATTTGTGTATTAAGATAGCTATACCCCAAATAGGCTATTAATCCAATTACCAAGCCGGTGATAGACGTTATAAGCTTTGTGTAAATACCTCCGGCAATTGTACCTACTTCAAATTCATTGGAAGTATTGATAGAGGAAAATAATTGCATTAAGCCTACCAAGGTTCCCACAAATCCAAAAATGGGAGCGGCTTTAGAAATCACAGAA
Source organism: Chitinophagaceae bacterium (assembly GCA_049425065.1). Taxonomy (GTDB): domain Bacteria; phylum Bacteroidota; class Bacteroidia; order Chitinophagales; family Chitinophagaceae; genus JJ008. The sequence goes on along the minus strand of JBMSWW010000071.1, from coordinate 1,856 downwards.
AGCACTCCCAGGTTCTTTTCCAATTTATACATCTCTAGTACACCCACGTTATCCATACTGTTTTCAATACTGTCAATGGGCTTTCCTATACGCTGAATTCCTTTATCAATAATGCGAGCAACAGGATTATTAGTATTCTTGGTAAAATTCCGAGCAGCAGCCAAATTGCCGGTCAGAATATGATCCCGGATAATATTCATGAAATTATCATCGATTTTTCCCGCCTCGCGTATGGCTAAATAACGTTCTGTAAAAACATAGATCACCGCCAACAACATTATGGCAAGAGGAATCATAATCCATCCACCCGTGGATAATAGTTCCCATAAACTTAAGTAACCGTCATTATTTAAATCTCCGGCTACTTTTTGAATAGTGGCCGCTGCGGTATCTGTAATTTGAAGCAGATGGATCATGCAAACAGGTTTATGAGTAAATGTATCAAGCAAAAACCAATTAATAGTTGTTCTTTTTTCAACAACAGTGAATAACCCTACCCTAACGCAAAATCAGCGCCCTTACATATAAAAGAACGCTGATTTTACGCTTCTTTAACAAGTAAGAAAGTTATTTACAAGGAGACGCTTACTCATTGGAAGAAGTGCCTGCCTGCTTAATCATTAGGGCCTGGATCTGCTTCATGGTATTTTCCATGCCGTCGGGGCTTCCATCGAGAAATATCACATTGCCCTTTCCGTACTCGGCAAAATTCTTAATTGCCTCAGTCCACATACTGAATAAAATCACATTGGTATCTAAATTCGCTTGCTTCATTTGTTCAGCGGCTTCTGTCATACCTGCCGCTACTTCTTTTCTAAATAAGGCAACCCCCTGCCCCCTTAAGCGAGCCGCCTCTTTCTCCGCCTCAGCGGAAATCTTGATGGCATTTCCATCCGCTTCTGCTCCTTTAGTTTTTGTTATCAACAACGCTTGCCCTTCATTTTCAGCGGCTGCCTTAAGATTATTAGACGCCACTACTTTGCTCATGGAGTCCAAAATGAGCTTATCAAAAGTGATATCATTAATTTGGAGATCTTGTAGGTGATAACCCCAGTCTTCCAAGGAGTGATCCACCTCAACTTTTACGTATTGAACAATTTCACGACGCAAGCCCAACACTTCCGCTTGTTTTTTTGTAGCGACGAAGGATCGAATATTACCTTCAATAGTGCGAATAAGCGCCTGCATTAAATCTTTTTCTGCAATAAACTTGAAGGCTACTTTTTTAACAGTCTCCTCCTCCGCATTTTGAACAGAGTACAGTAACATGCTTTTAAAATATACATTGGCCTGATCCTGAGTAACTGCTTGGAATTCTAACTCTACAGAGCGATTTTGTACCGAAACTCTTTTAAAGACTACCTCTAGAAAAGGAATCTTAAAATTCAATCCGGGTCTTACAATTCTTCGATATTTCCCGAACATTGTAATTACCCCAATGTATCCCTGGTTTACGGTAAATAAACCAGATGTCACAAACGCAATCAAGACGAGTAGATACCAATTGCTAGCTAACCAATAAATAAATCCCATAGTTGTATTTTTTTTATTATGAATTTTGGGTTGTAATACAAACTAGATGAACCATGGTCTCTACGGCTTTTTGCATATCCTGTACCGTCACAAACTCCTGCTTGGAATGGATGGCCTGCTCTCCGGCAAAAAGATTTGGACAAGGTAAACCCATAAACGACAAACGACTACCATCCGTTCCGCCACGAATACTTTCCTTTTTAACTGACAGCCCCGCTCTATTGATGGCCTCTTTGGCGTATTGAACAACTGCAGGATGCTGATCAAGCACTTGCTTCATGTTTCGATATTGCTCTGTCACGATAAAATCAAAATGAGCACTT
>JBMSWW010000070.1:0-7707 GCA_049425065.1 Chitinophagaceae bacterium | reverse complement strand
GATCATCCGGCTTTGAATTTTATCAAATACATTGGAAAAGCGAAGGTTTTCATCACGCGCATGAATGTTTCTGACCCCGTTGCTGATCTTGATTTCTGGAGAGAAAATAAAGGTGGGGAAGAAAAAATTGAATCCGATGCCGAATTCCGGTCCAAAATCATTCTTTTCAATTTTAACTAATTGTTCAGCTCTTTTAGCTCGGGCATTGCTGGCCATATCGATATCTGCCTTGAAGCCTCCTAAGGCATAGACTCTGAAGTTTCCAATGCGCTCGCTTTGAAATTTCACCTGTAAGGGAAATGACATTGTTACTGATTCTACTTTCTTAATCACTTCTGTTTTGTCATACGAGGCTGGATCGGGATATTTTAATTGGTAGGCAATGCTGCGCTCTAAAAAATAGAGTTGTGGATTGAAACGAACAATAAGCCGATCGGATATTCTAAGATTGGCAGAAAGTCCAAGTGAAGCGCCACCTGCGTTGGTAGGTTCTGCTATTTCTACACTATCCTGTAACAAAAATTGTGGATGAAAATGGGTGTGAAATCTGGATGAGTTTCCTCCAATAGTAATACCAAAATAATAGGGCTTACTATCATGATCAGGAAGATTGATCTCAATTGTTCGGTTAGTGAACTGTGCATGAATTTCTCCTGACACTGATAGCACTGCGAATACGCCAATAATTATATAGGTTTTGATCCGGTGTAAATACAACATATACCAAATGTCAACGGTTCGAAATGGGTGTTTATGTAACCAGCTTTGTGAAGCAGCGAAGTAAATGCTTCTCGGTTAGGAAAGGCGTTAGAGGAACGATTCAAGTAAGCATAGGCTTCTTTGTTAGTGCCAAAGCTTCCTGCCAAAGCGGGTGCCAAACTTTTCATATACCAATTGTAAAAGGCACTGAAAAGTGGCCAATGGGGTTTTGAAAATTCCAAGACCATTATTTTGCCGCCAGGCTTTAAAACGCGAAGCATCTCTTGGAGACCTGCTTCCAAATTTTCAAAGTTTCTAACCCCAAATGCTACCATCACCGCATCAAACGAATTATCAGTGAAATTTATTGTTTCTGCATCGCAGGTGGTAAGGATGATTTTATCTTGTAAGCCTTTTGCAGCAATTTTTTCTCGTCCAACCGCTAGCATTCCTTCAGAAATATCAATCCCCGTAATTTTTTGTGGTTGTAATTGATGGAAAGCCATCAGGGCTAGGTCGCCGGTTCCCGTGGCTACATCTAAAATGTGCTGGGGATTCTCTTTGTTAAGGGTAGCAATTGCCTTTTTTCTCCACTGTAGATCAATGCGCAAGGAAAGAAAACGATTCATGAAGTCGTAGCGATTGGCAATACGATCGAACATTTCAGCTACTTGTTCCTTTTTGCTTTTTTGCGAATCGGCAAAAGGTTTTATGCCATCGTGCGGTAAGGGTTGCGACATTGCGCAAATATACTACCAAATAGGTGGCCATAGGAATCCCTTGAGATATTGGGCAGGAAGTACGTACTTCGCAACAGAACTATGAAAGACTATATTCTATCAGCCCAATATGTGATCAGCAGTGCCACACATAAACAATGTCCTCCTGCCAAACAACCAGAGTATGCGTTTATCGGTCGCAGTAACGTGGGTAAGTCTTCGCTCATTAATATGCTGACAGGGATGCACAAGTTAGCTAAAACTTCTTCCACCCCTGGAAAAACCCAATTGATCAATCATTTTGAAATTCTTTCCAGCGACAAGAAAAAATGGTATCTCGTGGATCTTCCGGGGTATGGGTATGCAAAAACGGTTTCACAAAAAGCCCGTCGCAATTGGGGCAATATGATTGAATCCTATATACGCAAGAGAGAAAATCTAATCAATCTGTTTGTGTTGATCGATAGTCGTCATGACCCTCAACCGATTGATCTTGCTTTTGTGAATCAGTTGGGGGAGTGGGGGATACCTTTTAGTATTGTATTTACTAAAACAGATAAGAATAAACCCGGGGCTACTCAGCGACAGGTGGCCTTATTCAATCAACAGTTGTTAGCAACTTGGGATGAGCTGCCTCCGTTTTTTTTAACCTCAGCAGTAGAGAAAGAAGGACGAGAGGAGGTGCTTGATTTTATTAAAGATCTCAATAAAACGATTCGTTTCTAGTTGACTGCCCGGTTGGCGCAACTGGAGCTGGCAAAAGCTTCCGGCTTGGCTTTGAAAGCAAATCCCATTCCCAAAATATAGCCCATGGCCTCTCGCAGCGCATCATTACTTTTAAATTGTGGATTCGTATTAATGTCGGCATGTACTTCCATCTCCACGTTGTATTGGGTAAATAAATGACATAGCTGATAGGCAATATCAATACTTTTAGCCACTTCCGTTAGCATCCTTTCTCTAATCGTAAAGGGCTGTCGTGTTTTTTCATTATGAATGAACATGAATCCTCCTTGCCCTTCACGTAAAAAGACAATGACGGTGGCGAACTCTGTTTCTTTTCCTTTTACCTGCGAATCTGTGCCGATGCAAACTTTCAATCGCGTTCCATTTTCTGTTTCTCGGCGAATAGCAGCTTCCACTGCTTCAACAATGGGTAGTTCTAAGGCGTCTCCATTAAATTTTCTCCAAAGCATAGGGAATGTTTCCCTAATTTAAGCAGGAGTTTGCATTAGTTAGCATCAAGATATTCACACTCTATCTGCTATGAATAAAGGTCTGCTAATATCAATATTGATGGGTGCTCAGCATTACTAAGGTGCAGGCTTCTTTGGTTTCTATCCCCTTTTCGCTCGCTAATTTTATCAATTCAGGATTTTCACTGCCTGGATTAAAGATGATTCTTCTGGGGTGTAAAGACAGAAGATATTGATAGAGAGGCTGCTGGTTTTTAGGATTCAGATACAGGGTGACTGTATCCACTTTTATATTTTGGATAGGGTGTTTCACAATAGGCACATCTAATACACGCCCCTCTCGAAGTCCTATTGCCGCAACGGAAAAACCATAATCTCTCAGCATTCTTATGGCTTTGTTGCTATAGCGGTCAGTTTTTTCAGAGGCTCCCAACACCAATGTTATCGGATTGCTGTCCATTGTGTAAAGCTATTATTCCTTCTTAGTTTTTCTTTACGATTTAAGTAATTCTGTATATTAACGGAATGAAAAAAGTAGTATTCGCACTATTGTTATTAATAAGTGCAACGGGTTGGGCGCAAGTTAGTCCTTTTCGTTTTGCATTTGTTACTGATCTGCATATTGGATCTCCCAATGGAGCACCGGAGGAAGATCTTCGAAGAACGGTTCGCGATATTGTAGCCATGGATGATATAGCTTTTGTATTATTAACAGGCGATATTACTGAGCTTGGCACCAATGAAGAGATTGCCTTGGCAAAAGCGATCTTAGATAGTTTAGACGTTCCCTGGTATATTATACCTGGCAATCATGATACCGGCTGGAGTGAAAGCGGAGGGGTGAGTTTCATCAAGGCTTTTGGCTATGACAAATTCAGCTTTTCCTATAACGGAGTTCGGTTTTTGGGTTGTGCTTCCGGGCCCTACGTTCGTATGAGTGATGGTCACATTCCCCGTGATGCTGTTAATTGGCTGGAGAAAGAATTAAAAAAATTATCTCCCACCGATCCTCTTATTATGGTGAATCACTATCCGTTAGACAATTCGTTGGATAATTGGTATGAAATTACAGATCGCGTTCGCACAAAAAATACTTGGATGGCTATCTGCGGACATGGTCATTCCAACCGCAAAATGGATTTTGAAGGAATTCCTGGGGTGATGGGTCGCTCCAACTTACGTGCTAAGGCAGCAGTGGGAGGTTACAACATAGTGTCTGTAACACAGGATTCTATTTTATTTGCGGAGCGAAGACCTGGTAAGAAAACATTACCGGTTTGGCATGCACTTCCCCTAACAAATCAACCGCGTGCTACTTCTTCTCTTTCTACTTACACTCGTCCTTCCTATTTGATCAATGATAGTTTTCCTCTAGTAAAAAAGGAATGGATGTTTGCAGATGAAGCTAATATTATTTCTACCCCCGCTTCTGCAGAAGGAATCGTGGTAGTAGGGAATCAAGCCGGGCAATTAAATGCCTTTTCGCTAAAGAATGGGAAAAAGAAGTGGGCTGTTACAACAGCAGGCGCTATTTATTCTTCCCCAGCTATCAGCAAGGGAAAAGTGGTGGTGGGTTCTGGTGACGGAAATGTCTATTGTTTACAACTTGCTAGCGGACGTTCTGTTTGGAAATGGAAAGCAAATGCCGCTGTGTTGGGCTCTCCGGTGCTTGCTGGGGATACGGTTTTTATTGGTACCAGTGATCGAAGAATAGTGGCCTTGAGTTTATCGAATGGACAACTCCTCTGGCAATACGCAGGATTGGAAGGGCCCGTGGTAAGCACGCCCTTATTGTATCAAGGAAAATTGATTGTCGGTGCCTGGGACCGTCATTTGTATGCGTTACATACGGCCACTGGTGAGTTAGCTTGGAAATGGAATAACGGTACCAGCGTTCGAAATTATTCGCCCGCCTCCTGTATACCGGTAGCTTCCGACGGAGTGGTCTACATAATGGCGCCGGATAGATTTACTAGCGCTATAGATGCCACTTCAGGTCAAACTTTATGGCGTATAAAAGATGGTGGCGTACGTGAATCTATCGGTATGTCCGAAGATGGGCAATGGATCTATGGAAAATCCATGCAAGACACGATTGTAGCCTATCGGGCCTCCAAAGAGCCTCAACGTTTTGCCTGGAAAATGCACGCTGGTTTTGGCTATGAGCATGTGCCTTCTATGTTGATTGAAAAAGACGGACTGGTGTTTTTTGGAACCCGTAACGGAGTAGTGTATGCGTTTGATCCGGCAACACGCCAAGTTCAATGGGCGCACAAAATCGACAACTCCATGGTGAATACGGTCAGAGTATTAGGTAATAAAAAACTACTCGTGTCTACGATGGACGGTAAACTGGCGTTGTTACGCTATCCTTGATCAGAGGAAAAGCTGTACAGGATTTTCCAAGTATTTCTTTACCGTTTGTAAGAAGGCAGCTCCGCTGGCACCATCTACACTACGGTGGTCGCAACTAAGCGTAAGCTTCATTACATTGGTGGCCGCAAATCCTTCTCCTTTACGGATTATTTTTTCGCTGATTCGTCCCACCGCGAGGATGCAGCTATCCGGAGGGTTAATGATGGCGGTGAATTCATCAATATCCATCATGCCCAAATTGGAAATTGTAAAGGTGTTACCCGTGAATTCGTTGGGCTGTAATTTTTTATTCTTGGCTTTGGAGGCTAATTCTTTGGTTTCTGATGCAATCTGAGGAAGGGTTTTATTATCCGCAAAGCGTACCACAGGAACAATGAGTCCGTCCTCAATAGCTACTGCCACTCCGATATGTACATGTTGATAGCGACGGATTTTATCGCCCATCCAGGAAGCATTCACCGCAGGATGTTGACGCAAGGCAAGCGCTACTGCTTTCACCACAAAATCATTGAAGCTTACTTTAAAGGGACTCACTTCATTCAATTGGGTACGAGCAGACATCGCATTATCCATATTCACTTCCATCTTAAGATAAAAGTGAGGAGCAGAGAACTTGCTCTCCGCTAATCTGCGCGCAATTACATTGCGCATTTGTGAATTAGGAATATCCGTATAGCCTTCTGCGGTGTGACCTGTATATGCAGGAACAGCAGTTGTTGCTGCTGCTGTTGGAGTGGAGCCCGGTGTGTAATTGTCAATATCAGCTTTGATAATTCTTCCGTTATCTCCACTGCCTCTTAACGCACTTAGATCAACTCCTTTTTCTTTGGCTATTTTCTTAGCTAGCGGAGAGGCTTTGACTCTGTCGTCAGTGCTTGTTGTGGCAGAAGACATAACAGGAGTTGGGGAAGCGGCTGTAGTATCGGCGGGGTTAACCAGGGGAGTTTCGGTAGCTGCTGCTGATACATTGGCAGGGCTTGCTCCGGCAGCAGCTGCAGCGGCAACAATTGCATTCACATCTACTTTACCGGGTTCACCAATAATGCAGAGTAATCCGTTAACGGGTATTTTTTCACCTTTGGCCGCTCCGATATGCAATAAAATTCCATTTTTATAACTCTCCAGTTCCATCGTGGCCTTGTCGGTTTCAATCTCTGCCAGTACCTCACCTTTTTTAATGGGATCGCCGACATTTTTATTCCAGCCAGCAATTACGCCAACTTCCATGGTGTCACTGAGCCTTGGCATTAACACCACTTCCTCCATTTTGGAAATATCAAGGCTTGTAGCGGGGCTACTATTAGCAGTTGTAGAAGTGGGGGCAGGGGTTGTTGTAGTTTCGGCAGCGGGAGTAGCAGCTTGACTCGAATTTGCATTTAGTAAAGAACTGATATCCTCTCCTGCACTCCCAATGATGGCTAGTAAATCATTCACTTGAATCTTGGATCCTTTTTCTCCTCCTACATGTAATAATACGCCATCCTTGTAACTCTCCAGTTCCATGGTCGCTTTATCGGTTTCAACTTCCGCCAATAGGTCTCCTTTTTTTATCGTATCACCCACTTTTTTATGCCATGCGGCAATCACGCCTTCTGTCATCGTATCACTTAGGCGGGGCATTAATATCACTTCAGCCATTCGCTGTTCAATTTAGGGCTCGAAATTAAGGTAAAATGCGCTATTAGTAATCTAGCTCCAGGCGAAGCCTCTCTTTCAATTCTTGGATGATAGGGTATCGTTTTACCAGCTCTTGGTATTGCTCTTTAACGGAAAGCATTACTTCTGAACTGGGCATTGTAGCAGGCTGCTCTTCTACAAGTACGCTGAATTGAAGTACTCGGTTATCCAGTTTATGCTGCAGAAACTGAAACAAAGGATTGCGTTCCTGTTCAATGAATCGCTGCTCGATATTATTGTGGGTGACCACTTCAAAACTATTGGCATCTACCACTCGCAAATTGGCGGCTTCTATCGGTTGAGCCGCAGGATTTTTGGCTTCTTTTAGCAATTGTGCATATGCCAGCCAGGCTAGTTGGAGGGAATTTTGCTCCAGCTCTTTATTAACAGCTTCGATGGCTGCATTGGTATTGGTCTTAAACTGTTCCCTAATTTTTGTAAGGGCATTTAATTTAGGAGTAGTAGTAGCCTGCGCAGTTGTTTTTTCAGGTTGTTTCTTTTCTTCGGTGGTTTCAATCACTAACCTGGCCCCTGTTTCTTTAGGAATAGATTTGGTGGGGGGGAGTGGTTGGCTTGTTGAAGAAGCTGTTGTACTGTTGACCGTATATCGTTGAATAAGAGCGGTGCGAAAGGCAACGGCTCCGTCAGTCATTTTTTTTTTGATCAGCCCTTGCTCACCTGTTGCTAGTGAGATGGCTTGTTGTAAATAACAAAGCCTGATCAGCGCCATCTCCACATGTAATTTTTTATTGCGGGCACTTCGATAATTGATCTCTGCTTCGGTTAAAATATTCAAGGCACTAATTAGAAATTCAGCCTTAATACCTGCGGCGGCGGCGAGGTATTTTTCTCGGAAACTTTCTACGGTGTCCAACAAAGAAGCAGCTTTTTCGTCTTGGCATACTAGGAGATTTCTGAAAAATTCCGACAAGCCGTTCAATACCAGATCACCTTCAAAACCTTTCCTATTAATCTCATCATACAACAGCATGGCTTCAGAAAGATCCTGTTGTTGCATCATGGATAAAAACTTAAAATAG
>JBMSWW010000069.1:0-7787 GCA_049425065.1 Chitinophagaceae bacterium | reverse complement strand
TAAAAGAAATGTCAACAGAAAGCCGGCAGAACGCCAGAGGCTAAGATTTAAATACGAAAGACCCGATTCCGCAAATAGATTTCCTCCGAAAGAACTCGCGGCGGATCATATAGTACTTGAAAAACTTTTTGTGTTTGGACCCTTATAGCAAGTTTGAAGAAATCAGTGCATTCAGCTTCAATTGCTGTGGGCGCTTCTAAGATGTAATCTTGTGTAACCGCAGGGCGCTGATCTTGTACCAGTTTTACAATTTGCTCTTCATCATGACAACACCCGTCGGACTCATTAGCGCTCATGCCACATGTAGAACATTGCTCAAACTTTGTTTCAAATAAATGAACGGAAGAGACCTTGTTCATGCAGTAATGCACGTCCAAAACCCATCCGTTAGAGAATACCAGATAAATGAAGATTGATATGGTCAATAAGACTCTTGCCATCTATTACAAATGTAAGAATCATCTCAAATTTTACAAACTTATTGATTTCAGGTTATCCATTGACTAGTTAACAAACTGCCAAAAAATCCCCAAACGAATATGCATTCCATTCATAGGGTAGCCAGGAGCCACCAAACTGTTTTTGGTAAACCCAAAACCATCCAGGGTACGCGCAGTATTCAAATTCTCCACGCGGAAAAAGGCGGAAAAAGGACGGATCCTAAAATTGGCATAAAGCGCTAGGTCTGGCAATGAATTTTTTATCGTCACACCATCCTGAAAAAAGAATTGTCCGAGCATAGGAGAATAATTATCAGCTTTATAGGGGGGTCGGTAGCGAACCTCCAGTCCCATAGCAATATCCAAATTTTTGAACCCGAGATTACCCTCATAAGCCAGTCGGTTGCGGGTATAAAAAGGCATCAGGTTTACCTCAGCAGCACCAATACGTTGCTGATAGTAAAACTCCGCATGCCAGTTCCAGTGCCTTCCGATTCGGAACGTCTTGAGTAACGCTACTTGAAAAACCGTAAATAATGAAGAAGACTGTTTCGCTTGATAAAACTTTGCAAAATAAGTGTAATTATTCAGGAGAGAATAATCAGCTCTAAGCTTGCTACGCAAAGAAGGGATTGAGATTTCTCCAAAAAAATGAGTATTATTCTGCTTGGCAAATTCCACAGCGGTCTTACTCAAATAAAAACTGCTTCGTTGATTCATTATAAAAGAAGGACGAAGATTGGCATTACCCCCCCCGATCGACACAGTGGAAAGTTTTTTATCGATGACTCTCTCCAAACGAACACTGGCATGATAGTCGCCGGAGTTATAACCCGTAAAAAATAATTGTGCCTCCAAAGACAGATCCCACTTACGATTACGAGTTCGATTACGATAACTAAAATGACCCGCTGTATTTACAAATTCTACGGCGCCTTTTTGGAGTGTTCCTTTATATCCTTGCAATAAAAGCCCCAACTTAAAATACTGTTGTAGGTTTTTAGCATCAGGGAACTGATACACTGAAAGCTCATTCCTGAACTTTTGCCAACTATCCCGAAATATTAAAGAGTCGCTGGAACTAATTACAGTATCGTAAACAGAAGCATAATATGCACTTTCGGGACGGTAATCTATAAAAGTGAACTGCTCTTTTTCTAGTGTCAACTGATGCTCCAGTCGTAAGCGAGGATAGAACAAAGGAATCACCGTAGAGTCAGTAACAAGTGAATCTTTTTTACCCAGGTCATATTGGTGTCTCCAAAGCAATAAAGAATTCCGGTACTGATTACCTGTGTTGATCTTGGAGCTAAAAAAATTGGAAGAAAAATTATCGGGCCCTCCGAGCCAAACAGGAATATTGAATCGATCTGTATAGATCGGATTGTCTAAATAGTTGGTAGTATCCACAATGCCGCCATTCTCTTCGGCCTGTAATTTATTGGACATGGCAATGGCCCAAATATGATAGCGAAGATTTTTAGACTGGTAGCGAGTACTGAATAAATAATTATTATGACTGGTCCGCTGATGCTGAAAAATTCCCGGGGAATTGATCATTCGATATTGAAAAGAAAAATTCCAATTGGGCTTGATATTCTGTGTATGTAGCAAACTAATCATTTGCTCTACGCGAGAACCCAGTTGATAATTTATTTCAGAGTAAGGACGAGTAGTCTGAAAAAAACGAATCTCATTCACTCCCCATCGATAATTATCATAGGCGTGCATCCCTTGATCAAAACCACTAGTAATGAGGGGTTGAAAGAGGATTGACTTGGCCGCAGCTCCCAAGTTTCCCAAATGTAATGTGGTGGATTGCCAGGGAAATCTCTTAGTAAAGTCACTCACCGAAGAATCCAACGTAAAACTACCTGGCTTACTTAAGTAGCGAAAAGAAATAGTGATAGAGTCTTCCTGCTTGTTTCTTTTTCGAAGACTATCCTGACCTCCCCCCCCTTGCACGGATTGCCCTAAGGATCGCATACGAGACCCCATTCGCATCAGCTGTGGCTCCTGCCCTACTAACTTTTCCTGCAAGAACAGAAAGCTGGTTAGAGTAATAATATAGTGACGAAAAGCAGTCAAGGGTGCACAAAATTAACGGCTGAGAATGAAAGCTAACGTTAAAAGAGTAATTGCCGCAGCCGAGCGTCTTTCAATACCTCTTCAATGTCCAACCAGCGTTGCCCCACCCTGATCTTTTGGTGGACTAATCTCAACCCATGGCTGTAATCAGCATACCACCACACATGTCCCTGATAAAAAGGTTGAATTGGCTGATTATTCAATCGGTGCCAACCATAGATTCCTACTCGATCCGCACGCACCGAATCGCTGGGCGTCCGCAGAAACACAATATCTTTTTTAATGCCACTAACTAAACCATTTCTCCCTTTTCGTTGTCCTTCTATGATCAAATGATGGTGCCACATAGTGGGAGTACTGTCCCTGAAGGCATATAGAGGAACAGGCTCCAGCTTCACAGAAGCTTGCTCATGAATGCGATTCACTAATTGGGGAGTAGGCGCAAAACAAGTAAGGCGACTCAATACGAGAGTAGCCGTTTTTGCCGTAACAGGGACCCTCACCCAGTCTTTGTTAGTACCCACCGATAAATAATCAGGAGATACATAAAAAGTAGCCTTTATCAGTTGCCCACTATTACTGTCAATGATGGCTACCGGCACAGGAGTGAATTTGGAAAGAAAATCTGGAATATTCCCATTCGTTACATAATCCAATAACAGGGAGTCTCTTTGCTTCCATCCCATAGAAGCCGCACTGCGATAAAATTCACTACCTGTCCGCTCCTTGCTAGGAGACGACCATAAAAGTCGAGGGGCGGATCGACAGGAGAATAGCACTCCTAGCAGTAAGATAAGCCACCGATACATGCATCGAATGTAGCCATGATTTGCCCTATCTTTGCGAAAATTTTTTGCGCAATGAACCTTCATGAATACCAGGCCAAAGAGCTGCTAAAAAAATACCAGGTACCCGTTCAGGAAGGATTTGCCTGTTCTACGGTACAGGAGGCAGAAGATGCCTACCGTCAAATTAAAACGCAGTCTGGAAGCAGTTTTGCTGTAGTTAAAGCCCAAATTCATGCCGGAGGACGCGGTAAAGGAACCATTAAAGAAACAGGCATTAATGGAGTAAAAGTGGGAAAGAACTTGGAGGACATCGTTGATTTTTCTAAAAAGATATTAGGCGGAACTTTGGTTACATTACAAACGGGTCCCACTGGTAAAGTAGTGAATAAAGTGTTGGTGGCACAAGACATGTATTATGATGGCCCCAGCGAGCGTAAAGAATTTTATCTATCCATTTTGCTCGACAGAACTAAAGGACAAAATGTGATAATGTATAGTACCGAGGGGGGAATGAACATTGAAGAGGTAGCGCACAACACGCCAGAGAAGATTTTCAAAGAGTGGGTACACCCTTCCGGAGGATTGCAAGGTTTTCAGGCGCGCAAAATTGCTTTCAACTTAGGGCTGACTGGTAACGCCTTCAAAAACTGCGTAAAGTTTGTTACTAATTTATACAACGCCTACGTTGGACTGGATTGTTCTATGTTAGAGATCAATCCCCTATTCAAAGCTGCCGATGATAAAATTGTTGCAGTGGATTGTAAAATGAATTTGGATGACAACGCACTGATGCGTCATCCCGATCTGGTTGCTCTAAGAGATGTAACAGAAGAGGATCCTACTGAAGTAGAAGCAGGACAATTCAACTTGAACTTTGTAAAGCTGGATGGCAATGTGGGCTGCATGGTGAACGGAGCAGGATTAGCCATGGCTACCATGGATATGATCAAGTTAAGTGGTGGGGAACCTGCCAACTTCTTGGACGTGGGAGGTACCGCCAACGCGCAAACAGTAGAAGCCGGATTTAAGATCATCTTAAAAGATCCTGCCGTAAAAGCCATCCTCATTAACATCTTTGGCGGTATTGTACGTTGTGACCGTGTGGCACAAGGGGTAATTGATGCCTACAAGAACCTAGGAAATATCAATATCCCCATCATTGTTCGCTTGCAGGGAACAAATGCGGAAGAGGCCAAGAAATTAATTGACGAAAGTGGACTAAAAGTGCAGTCTGCTATTCTGCTCAGTGAAGCTGCTGCGTTGGTAAAGAAGGCTGTAGCTTAATTTAATTTTTTACAATCTCTACCTCATATACAGGAGAGAATAAGTAATAAGTGCCGGTGACCTGTTCCCGACACTTATAGCGTTTACGCAGTTTGGCTTCTTTGCTAAATACGCGACCGTCTCGGATGCGAAACATTGCCCCCACAGAAAGTTCCTCCAATAAGCAATGTCCCTCTTTTGCAGGATTATATTTTCGTAATACTCTTATTAATCCTTCCTCGGCGCAACTACTTGCGGCAGGATTAAGTAACGTGCGAAGCAGCTCCAACTCAATATCAGCAGGCAAGAGTTTTTGTTCAACGATATTTTTCAAAAGACCAGAAAATAAAGACTTCCATTCGGCACCATGAGCACTGACTCTATTGCCATATTTTTCAAACGTCAATAAATGAGCCAGCTCGTGTAAGAGTGTTACTAAAAATGCATAGGGATTTAAATTTCCATTGATGCTAATGCGATGATGACTACTATGTGTTTTGTGACGATAGTCTCCTAAGATGGACTGTCTTTCACGAGTAATGGTTAAGTGTACTTTATAGTGGTGTAAATAATCCATCACAATACCCGAAGTACCTGCCGGCAGGTAGTGAGACAAGTGGTCAATGGGAACTTCTTTCTTAGCCATGAGAAGGTCGCTTCAGCGCCTTGAGCAGCCAGTTTGTTTCCAGCACGGTGTAAATAACATACAATAGTGCGGCACCCACCAACGCCGGAATATTCACCTGCTTACGTTGAAAAATAATATAGACAAAAGCTGCCAGAGAAATCGCTAAAAATTTAACGAGCATCCCGAGCATAAGGGCCCGTACGGATACCTGAGGATTGGGATTAGAAAAACTGCGTGCTACCATACGGTAAGAGAGAAGCGTAATCAACCACAATATAAAATGAGCACCGTGTAATACCGGAAGATGTACTCCCCGCTGCGTCCACCAAGCCTCACCGATTTTTAAAATGATCCAGATAAGCAAGTAGGTCAGCAGCAAAACATAAAAAAAAGAGAGCTTAACTTTCATACCTAATTTGACCCCCCAGTTTCTTTGAATAATTTATAAAAAAGAGCCCCCAACACCAACAGCGGAAACAGCACCGTTAAGAAGGGAAAACTATGCCACCAACGATCTAATTTAATACCAGCAAATACAGCAATTGACAAATAGGTCAACAACTGTGTAGCCAATCCTGCATAGCGTAGCAGGTCTTTTTTCGCTTTATCGGACGATGGCTTGGGATTGTTGCTCATCTTTATTCATATCTACTACGTTGGCACCCATATGACACTGTCCATTGAACGTAGCAGTAGGTTCAACTTGTAATTTACCAGCGTAGATATTACCAGCCGCCACGCACTCTCCCCGTAATTGCAACAATTCGTTGGCGCGAATATTCCCATTCACTTTCCCAGTTACATCGGCTTGGTTTCCCGAAATGTCGCCTTCTACTACTCCGGTTCCCCCGATGATAATTTTAGCAGAAGTTTTCACATTGCCAATGACGGTGCCATCAATACGAAGATCCCCGTTACTGGAAATATCGCCTTTCAATACAGTGCCAGCACTGATTAGCGTAGCATTATTGCCGGAATAAGAAGTGGATGATTGCATGTCTGTTTTGGTTTTAGCGGTAAACATAAGTTGATTTTTTAACATCAATCGCTGATGAGTTCTGTGGGGGGTAATACAAGGGTCATGGTATCGAGATCTTTTACCTCCCCCTCGCTCAGCGCTTTTTTTAGGCTCAAAATATACTGATTTTTTAACGCATCCTGTTTGGTGACGGAGTCCACCCGATATTGAAGCCTTTTTAGTGCAGTTACCGATTGGTAGTCAGTACCGGCACCGGGAATATAGTACTTCAAGGGTGTGAACACAATCAGCGCCGTGGTGAGACCTACCAGAATCACAAAAATGGAACTAAAAGCAATGTATACACTCATCCTGGAGAGTCGGAACGTAACCACCTCCTCGTAGGAGTCATCGTTCATGATCACCAATCTGTAACGGTTTCGCAACCGCTTCAAACCTGATGAAAATTCCAATTTGGGCATGTGTTAAAAATCAATAATAAAGATAAGAAAGCGCTGGGTGAATACAGGGGATGCCCCCTCATAAAATACTCACAAAAAAATTGAGGTTTCCCACACTAAAATATTTGAATTTCAGTTATTAAGAGTTTAGATTGCAAAGTCATTGGCTCATGCGTACCCCCTTGATTCATATACTCCTCCTGATGCTGTTTTTGCAGCTCTCGTCTTCCGTATCCGCTCAGCTTGGTTTTGACATTAAAATTCCTAAGTCAAAAGAATATGAAGATCGTCAACTGCGCTCAGAGAAAACTAAGGAGGGAAAGCTAGGTCAACCTGGTCGTTTTATCCAAAACACAGTTACGCATTACAACTATACTTTCAATGCCGCTCGAAAATTGAACGAGGTGTTGCAAAGAGCCAAGGCCGATTTCAAAGACGACTACTCGAAACTTCTCCCCTTTTATAACTACACATTGGATGCTACCACCCGAGATTCTCTAAATCTGGACACCATCATTCAAAAGGCCTCTTCGGGCATTGCCTTGCATGACCTGCGAAATGATTGGGTGGACAATCTTTATTTATTGTGGGGAGCTGCCTATCATTTTCAACAAAAGTTTGACTCCGCTTACCAGCTTTTTCAATTTATGAACTACGCTTTTGCGCCTAAAGAAAAAGACGGATACTATAAAACAATAGGGAGTGCACGCGACGGCAATCAATCTAATAGCATTGCCACAAAAGAAAAAAAAGGTTTACTCACTCAGCTCGCCACTGAACCTCCCAGTAGAAATGATGCGCTTATTTGGCAAATACGAAACTACCTTGCGCAGGAACTATATTCCGAAGCTACTACGCTCACCGAAATGCTTCGAAAAGACCCTAAGTTCCCTCAACGACTCTTTACTGATTTAGAAGAAGTAACAGCGCTTCGTTTTTATAAACAAGAACGCTGGGACAGTGCCGCTTACCATCTGGCACTTGCCTTAGAAGAAGCGCCCACGCAACAAGAAAAAGCAAGATGGGAGTATTTAACTGCACAGCTCTACGAAAGAAGCGGTCAATTTAATGAAGCAAAAAAGTATTACAATAAAACAATACCTCGCACCACAGATCTTATCTTAGAAATTTATGCAAGACTGGGAGCTATCCGCGTTAATA
>JBMSWW010000068.1:0-7831 GCA_049425065.1 Chitinophagaceae bacterium | reverse complement strand
CCAGGATTTCAACCCGAAGAACGTGCCTGGATGACTAAATTTTTTGAGAGTGGATGGGTGGACAGTTTTCGCATATTTCACCCGGAGCCTCATCGTTATAGCTGGTGGAGTCAGCGTTTTCCCTCTGTGCGACAACAAAATAAAGGATGGAGAATCGACTACATTAATGTGACCAAGCCGCTGGAAAAGAAATTAAAGGAAGCTGATATTTTCCCGGAAATCAAACATTCTGATCATTGCCCCATTTATCTGGAACTCAACTAGTCCTATGTTTATTTATAATGTTACAGTCAAAGTGGATCATTCCATTGCAGCAGATTGGCTTACTTGGTTAAAGAAAGAACATATTCCCGAAGTAATGGGAACGGGCTGCTTCAATACAGCCAGGGTTCTTGAGCTCTTAGAAAATACGGATGAAGAGGGCCTCACCTATGCTATTCAGTACCAGGCAGCTACTAAAGAAGACTATGACCGATATCTGGAAGTTTACGCCAACCTCTTGAGGCAAAAAAGCTTTGAAAAATGGGGCGATCGTTTCATGGCTTTCAGGACCTTGATGAAAATCGTGGATTAAAAGTGTAAAACCCTTCTTTTTAATTTTTCGACTGTGAAAAAGCGGCTAAATTTGTCGCTCTTTAACACCCAAACAACTGCACAATGAACAAAGCTGACCTGATCAATAAAGTGGCGGAAGATACCGGTATCACAAAGGTTCAGGCAAATGCAGCCATTGATTCCATTACAGAGGCTATTACAAAAACTTTGAAAGGCGGAGGAAAAGTAACCCTCGTGGGGTTTGGCACTTTCTCTGTTTCCAAAAGAAAGGCGCGTAACGGCCGCAATCCTAAAACGGGGGAAACGATTAAAATCAAAGCTTGTAAAGTAGCCCGCTTCAAAGCCGGCAAAGAACTGGCAGAAACACTCTAGTATTTAACAACCAATAAATAATAAACATCATGGGAAGAGGAGATAAGAAAACAGCGAAGGGAAAGCGTTTTAAAGGGTCATTCGGTAAAAGCCGTCCTGCAAAAACAGCTGCTCCTAAAAAAGCTGCGGCTAAAAAAGCCAGTAAATAAGCTTTAGCTAAAACAAATCTTCAAAGGGAAAGTGAGTAACGTTCCCTTTTTTATTTTACAAGGGTCCCCACTTTTTCACCGGTTATTACACGACGAAGATTGTCTGGTTCATTCATATTAAACACAATGATGGGAAGTTTGTTCTCCATACAAAGTGTAAAGGCGGTCATGTCCATTACTTTGAGTTGCTTGGTTAAGCACTCCTGAAAACTGATCTCGCCAAATTTAGTGGCCTTAGGATCTTTTTCAGGATCGGCTGTATAAATTCCATCTACACGCGTTCCTTTCAAAATAACATCTGCACTGATTTCTATAGCACGCAAGGAACCAGCAGTGTCTGTAGTAAAGTAGGGATTTCCTGTACCTGCACCGAAAATAACCACACGTCCTTTTTGCAGGTGACGAATAGCACGACGACGGATGTATGGCTCCGCAATTTGTTCCATTTTAATTGCGCTTTGTAAGCGAGTATAGACTCCTATTTTCTCCAGTCCTGCCTGTAAGGCCATCCCATTGATCACGGTAGCCAGCATTCCCATATAGTCTCCATGAGCTCTTTCAATACCAGTCTCCTGCTCATTCATACCTCGGTAAATATTACCACCCCCAATTACAATGGCCACTTGCACTCCTAACTCGGTAATAGCTTTGATGTCTTTCGCATACTGAGCAATCACATCCGTATCGAAGCCAAAGGTTTTGTCGCCCATTAAGGCTTCACCGGAAAGTTTCAGCAGAACTCTTTTGTAAACAGGTAGCATGAGAAGGATTTTGGTGAAACGAAGATATAAAATTTGAGAGGCCCAAAAAAAGCGTCCGGAAATCCGGACGCTATGATGAAGAACTTAATTTTTCATACTAGTATTAGCCAAGAGCTACACGCTTGAAGCTGGTTACTTTCACATCACCAGATTCTTTCAGGTAGTCAGCAACTGATTTGCTGCTATCCTTTACGAAAGCCTGAGCAGTAAGGGTTTGCTCTTTAAAGAACGCGCCCATTTTACCTTCGGCGATCTTTGCGATCATTTCAGCAGGCTTACCCGCCATTTTAGGATCCTGGTTCATTAGTTCCATTACAATACTCTTTTCACGCTCAATTACTTCAGCAGGTACTGAAGCGGCGTCTACAGCCACAGGATTCAACGCGGCAATTTGCATCGCCACATCTTTTCCTGCTTCTTCAGCCGCTTTATCCATTCCTACTAACACCCCGATACGATAAGCACCATGGATGTAAGAAGCTACATAAGGAGCATCGATACGCTCAAACTTGGTAACACCGATTTTTTCACCAATGGTCGCTAATTTCTCATCAACCATCGCAGCAATAGTCAAGTTGCCAATTTTCACTTCTAATAATTGCTCCAATGAAGTAACATTATTAGCAATAGCAGCATCTGCAATGCTCTTACCAAAAGCTACGAAGTCAGCATTCTTAGAAACGAAGTCAGTTTCGCAACTCACACAAACTACAATACCTGTTTTGTTATCGGCAGTGGTTTGCGCAATTACTACCCCTTCTTTTGCTTCGCGATCGCTACGCTTAGCAGCCACCTTTTGACCTTGCTTACGCAACCAGTCAATAGCAGCTTCAAAATCACCATTAGTTTCTGTCAATGCTTTGCGGCAGTCCATCATTCCGGCACCGGTAGCCTGACGTAATTTGTTAATGTCTTGTGCACTGATTGTTACTGTACTCATAACAAATAATAGTTAGTGCAGGTCCCCGAAAGGCCCTGCGTAAATGAATGAATAAAATTAACGACGGGCACCACCAGGGCCACGGCTGGAACTACCTGCAGTACTGCGACGGCGAGTTCCGGTAGCAGCTCCACGACGACCCGCACCACGTCCACCTTCTGCTTCTGCTTCAGCTAATAACTTAGCTGCTTTTCTTTCTTTTTCGTCGTCAGTGATTTCTTCACCTTCATCATCTTTAGCAGCTTGTCTTTCTGCTAATCCTTCCGCAATCGCGTTGGTGATATAGTTAACCAGAATCACAATTGATTTAGTAGCATCGTCATTCGCTGGAATTGCGAAGTCTACTTTGTTAGGATCGCAGTTAGTATCTACTAAACCGAAAGTAGTAATACCTAAACGCTTTGCTTCCGCCAACGCGATATGCTCGTGTCCGATATCTACCAGGAAAAGCGCAGCAGGTACACGTCCTAACTGGGCGATACCACCGAGTACTTTTTCCATTTTGTCTTTATCACGACTTAAGGTTAAACGCTCTTTCTTGGTAATGCTGTCGAAAGAGCCATCGCCCAGCATTTTTTCAATGCTCTGCATTTTCTTCACACTCTTACGAACGGTATTGAAGTTGGTAAGCATACCGCCCAACCAACGCTCAGTAACGTAAGGCATGTTAACGCGCTTAGCACATTCGTTTACGATGTCTTTAGCTTGTTTTTTAGTTCCTACGAAAAGAATTTTCTTTCCGCTGCGAGCAATTTGCTTCATAGCAGCTGCTGTTTCCTGCATGCATTCCACCGTCTTGTTAAGATCGATGATATGAATACCTTTCTTTTCAGCAAAGATGTAAGGCAACATCTTGGGGTTCCACTTCTTCTTCAGGTGACCAAAGTGTACACCGGCCTCAAGAAGTTGCTGTTGTAAGGATGTATTGTTTTCCATGGTAGGTATTGATACTTTATAAATGAATAGAGCCGATTAACGTTTGGAGAACTGGTAGCTACGACGAGCTTTCTTATGACCGAATTTCTTACGCTCCACAGAACGAGGATCACGCTTCAGTAATCCTGCTGCTTTCAGCGCAGGGCGAAGCTCAGGATTCATATCCACCAATACGCGGGAAATACCCAGCATAGCAGCTTCTGCTTGTCCTTTCACACCACCACCGACAGCATTGATTTTAATATCGTACTTACCCTCAGACTCCACGGTCTTTAAAGGGCGCTCTACCTGGTTCTGGAGATATACCAAGCTGAAATATTCTTTATAGTCTTTGTCGTTAACCGTAATCTTACCATCTCCTTTAGAGATGAATACGCGGGTTACGGCTTCCTTACGACGACCAACTCCGTTTTTTTGCTTTTCCATGTATTACGTTGTTTGGATGTTTTGGATCAGAATTTAAGTTCCTTAGGTTGCTGAGCGGTATGGGGATGCGCTGCACCAGCATACACGAACAATTTCTTGTACATTTTGCGACCCAGACGATTCTTAGGAAGCATCCCTTTCACAGCTCTCTCAATGATTACTTCAGGACGACGCTTCAATAAATTGCTAGCTACTTCTTCTTTACGACCACCAGGATATCCTGTAAAATGATCATAGATTTTTTGCTCTAGCTTATTTCCAGTAAAGACAATCTTCTCGCAATTAATTACGATTACATAGTCTCCAGTGTCTACGTGGGGAGTGTAAATAGCCTTATTCTTACCGCGTAATACGGCAGCAATTTTGGCGCACATGCGACCCACGGTTTGATTAGTACCGTCCACAACGTACCAGTTGCGCTTTACGGTAGCCTCGTTCGCATGTTTGGTAGTGAAATGATGTTTACTCATAGTTACTTTTTTTAGGCCCGCTATCCCGGACCGATTTTAAAATGGATTGCAAAGGTAGGCCCGCATGGGCTGGAAACCTAAGTTTTTGGAAGGTTTTTAAGACCGTACCTTCACAACTAACTGATTTACAATAATATTTTTGCTATACTTTTTTGAGAGCCAGTTTGAAAGGAGATAAAAACTCAATTAGAACCTCAATTTCCTGGCCCGGCTCCACCTGAATTTCTGCGTTTTGAGT
The DNA here is from genome assembly GCA_049425065.1 of Chitinophagaceae bacterium. Taxonomy (GTDB): domain Bacteria; phylum Bacteroidota; class Bacteroidia; order Chitinophagales; family Chitinophagaceae; genus JJ008. Next base: position 2,984 of record JBMSWW010000068.1, on the reverse strand, counting down.
AAGCGGCAACTTTCCCTGCATGGCACCAGTAAATAAATCGATGTATATAGCATAAGGCGATACCCTATTTACAACCCCTTTAACTGGCGTTTTATTTTCAAAATATACTTCGGCCGATTTGTACTGAGGTATATAAACGTGCGAGAAAAGCGTAGCCACCATCGCATTAGGGCGATCCAGATTGAGTAAAGAAAATGCGATGAGCTGATTTTCGGCTGTTTCAACGGGTGGCTGCTCCCAAGGTGATAATTGTAAGGGGAAGAAAATATAGCTATCCACTTCTTTTACAAAAAGTTGGTCATTTACTCTTTTCAAATATCCCGTGAACCTGTTTTCAAATTTTGCACGTTGTATTAATAAATCGACGGATTCATTATGCAGATACTTAATTTGAAAGGCCGTCATCTTATCGCCTCTGTCTGATAATCGCAAGTGAAAATTCACCACATCCCCTACTCTAAATTGATGTGGTTTTTTACCAGCATCCAACTCCGTCGTTTTAAAGTTGACAGACTTCTCCTTGGCACCCTGCAAATATTCGATGGTACCAAAATGTTTCTCTTGATTAACATAAGAAACCTTACCTCTGTAAATAGTATCTGCAGACATGGATGCAAAAGTAAGTATTGCCAAAAGCAGCTGCCCAGAAATTGTAGCAGATCAATCCTAGTTGGCAAAAGCATGCATGGCGCGGGTAGGAAGGCCACTGTTGTCAAAAGCCCCCAGCGAATACCCTTTCCAATTACCATAGCACTGTGGCTCCCAATAAAAGATACCGAGCCCCATTTTATTGGAAATTGATTTTAGTTTGCTGATCAGATCGGTCAAAAAAGAATAAGCAGCATCAGCCTGGTCCCAAGGCATCCCCACTTCACAGATCATCACCGGAGTTTGGTAACGAGCAATCAAATCTTGCATGTTCACCAAACATTGCTGGTTTAATTGTGACCAGTTTTGAGCAGTAGGATACAATGACATTCCAATAATATCCCAGGTAGCCCCATATTGCCTTAAGCCATCTAGGTTCCAATGAAAAAGCGAATTATCATATCCATTGGATAAATGAACAATTACGTACACATTGGGGTCCCAAGATTTTACCGCCTCATATCCTGCTTTAATAAAGGCCGCATAATTACTCATAGACTGAGAAGCTTTCCCAATTGGCCAAAGCATTCCATCGTTGGTTTCATTGCCGATTTGCACCCAAGTAGGCTTTACCCCTCTTGCCCATAATGCATCCAATACCTTAAGCGTATGATTTTTAATTGAATCTTGCAGGACAGCTACTGTGGTTGAAGTCCATTGTTGCGGAGGAAATTGTTTACCAGGGTCGGCCCAGCTGTCACTATAATGAAAATCAAGTAGCAACTTCATCCCCAATTGTTTCACCCGAAGGGCCTTGTTAATTACATCTTGCAAACCATTCCAGCCTTCTGACGGATTCACCCACACCCGAAGACGAATGGCATTCATGCCGATATCTTTCATCAAGGCAGTAGTTTCTTTTTCAACACCGGTAGTGGTATAAAACTTCTTTCCGCTGGCTTCCATTTCTGTGATCCAGCTGATGTCTGCTCCTTTAATAAAATAAGCACTCGTATCATTAGGAGGCGGAGTAGACTTACCCTCACAACCCGTTGCTCCGACCGTGGTCAAAATAAAAATAAAAAACGAAGCAATCCGAATCACAAACAATCGAGGTATATACATGTAAAGTTGTCTGATTTAAGAGAGAGGATTTCCGATTAATACGAAGATAAAAAAAGCGGCCCCTAATTGGAGCCGCTTTCTATATGAGTTTGCAACTATTAGTTGATAGTTACTGTTTGATTTTTTTCATCCAGTGTAATGGTATAAGTACCCGCTACAGCTGGCGTCTTGAAGTTTGGACCGCCGTCCCACTTAATTGGACGGGGAGTTCCTACTGATTGGCTACCTCCACTATTGTCTTCGTAATCGAAGGCTCCCCAAGCATTACCCGCCAAGAATTTGATATCCTCATTGGCATCCAGTGCAAGCGTGAGTGTCCATACGCCATTACCGCTATAGGTCATTTGAGGACTTCCACCAGGGTTCCAATCAGGAACACCTGTAATTCCATTACCCACTACTCGCATTTCAGTAGCAGGATAAATCTCATACTTGATATTGTTTACATCACGACCATCCCAAATTACACGGTAACGACCTGCGGAAGCAACATCGGGCATATTAGGTCCGTTCACTTGCATAGTAGAACCGCTGCCGCCATTGGCTCCATAGCTACGTGCATTAAAAGCACTGATATCGCCATTATTCCAATCATTATTATCGATCAGCTTCCAACCCCCTGCAGAATTGAGATCTGTCAATCCTACAAAAAGATTCTTTTCAGGATGACCTAATGCATAGTTAGGAAATGCGGAGGAAGGACTCCATCCAGCACCCGTAGCGCCACCTACAAAGCCCATACGACCTTCACGAATATCATACTTCATGTTAGCACGATCAATAGAGATGCGATAAACACCTGCAGTACTTACCGTAAAGTTTGAACCGTTTTGGACCAGGTTGTTATTGGTTCCGCCATAGTTGATATCCCAAGCACGACCCTGTGTTACTTTAAACTCTGAGTTAGCAGGTAAATAGAGATAGATATAATACAATTTATTCATCGCTTCTGTGCGTATGTCACGGATCAATTCAGGGGCATTTCCTGGTGTCCAGTTATCTCCGTTTCCAGTAGCTGACTGATAGTTTCCTGGCATGTAAAATCTGAGAATTGGAACATAGGTGTTAATCAATACAGATACAGCATTTGAATAAGAAACGGCTCCTTGTGCTGTAACCGCTTTAATACGGTAATCAACCTTACCTGGAGAACCTCCGGCGACACCTTCGTTCATGGCAGTTTCGTTCATTTCAAATTGAGTGAGCGTAACAGTCAACCTATTTGTACCTACTGCAAAATCACGTGGAGCAGCAAAGTTCTTTCCTGCTGA
>JBMSWW010000067.1:0-7886 GCA_049425065.1 Chitinophagaceae bacterium | reverse complement strand
GTAAAATCCAATTTCTTAAAAACTCCTCATGGCGATTCAGCGGTAAATACCAATGAGTAGTTGTTTTCTTTATGGGAGCTTTTCCGCTTAGGGTACTTACCGGATTTACTAACTCATCCGGACTGAGCGTTCTGCCGCAGGTTTCACATTGATCCCCAAAGGCGCGGTCACTTTTGCAATGAGGACAATTTCCTTTGATAAAGCGGTCGGCTAAAAAAGTTTGGGCTTCTTCGTCAAAGTATTGTTCAGAGGCCTTTGTTTCCAAGGCTCCTTCATTATATAATTTCGTAAAAAATTCTGTGGCTGTCTCATGGTGAATGGGCTCACTAGTACGGTGATAAATATCAAAGCTCATACTCAGGGCCTCAAAGTCATCCTTCATAGCCTGATGATACTTGTCGATAATGGCACGCGGAGTGGTTCCTTCTTTTTTTGCCTGGATCGGAATGGCCGTTCCGTGTTCATCGCTACCGCATACAAACACAACGTCTCTTTTCTGCGCACGCAGATATCGAACATAGATATCAGCAGGAATATAGGCGCCCGCCAGATGACCCACATGCTTTAAACCATTCGCATAGGGCAACGCTGAAGTAACTAAATATCTTTTGGGGGATAACATGATGGTTGCAAAATTACCGGAATCATCCCTTGTCCCAAAATGCCCGGAGCTTGCTACCTTTAGCCCTTATTTAGCGTTATGATTGCTCCTCCTTATTTGCAACCCGGTGACACCATCGGCATCGTTTGCCCTGCGGGGTATATGCCTGCCGCCACCGTACAAACCTGTGTGGCAGTTTTAAACCAATGGGGCTATAAAGTACTCCTGGGTACTACCGTAGGAGGAAGCTCTGTTACCTATTTTTCTGGTAGCGACGAGGAAAGAAGAGTTGATTTCCAGCGAATGCTCGACGATACTACTGTAAAAGCTATTTTGTGCGGACGCGGGGGGTATGGCACTGGTCGAATCATTGATCAATTGGATTTTACAAAGTTCATTGCTCATCCAAAATGGGTCATTGGCTATAGTGATATTACCATTCTCCATGCCCACATTCATCGCCAATTTGATATTATCACTTTGCATGCACCTATGGCAGCGGCCTTTAATAACGAGGGGTGGAAGAATGAGTACGTTCAGTCTATTAGAGAGGCCTTGCAGGGCATAACTTCTGCTTGTGCGGGACCAGAACATGCTTTTAACCGACACGGAATGGCAACTGGGCAATTAGTGGGAGGTAATCTGGCGCTGCTAGCTCATTTGGTGGGGACGCCTTCTGATTTGGACACCGAAGGAAAAATTCTTTTTATAGAGGATGTAGGAGAACAGCTCTACAACATTGATCGAATGTTATACCAATACAAGAGAAGCGGTAAGCTAGACAAATTGTCGGGTCTCTTAGTGGGAGGTTTTACCGAATGTAAAGACACCGATCGTCCTTTTGGACAAACGTCGCATGAGATTATCCGCGAAATAGTAGCTCCTTATCACTATCCTGTTTGTTTTGATTTTCCGGTAAGTCATACCGAACGTAATTACGCGCTAAAAGTGGGCGCTACCTATGAGCTTAAGGTAGACAGTACAGGGTCTTTACTGGCTGAATAAATAGTAACTACCTAGATAAAATACTATCTAGACTTTGTTTTATTTGGGGAAATTCATAAAGTTCATTGTGCCCAGCTCCTTCTATGATAAGCAATTGATCACCTGGTTTTAAAAGAGGTGCTAGTTTTTTAGTATTTGCGTAGGATACTGTCCAGTCGCCAGTGCCATGTAAGAGGGTGATAGGCGCTGTCACTAGCGGCAAGTATTGATACGTAGGAAGTTGATAGTTTATCATCTCTCGGATGGGAAAAAAAGGAAGATACCGAGTTAATACCGAGGGAAAGTCATAATAAGGCGTCTCCAGAATTAGTCCTTTACAATCGCTCACCGAAGCCAATTGAGCGGCAATCCCTGTACCTAAACTTTTCCCATAAATGAGAATGCTATCTGCTGAATGACGTTTGCGAGTGATTTGATAGGCCACCTTTGCCCATTTGTATAATTTTTTCTCTGTAAAACCTCCACGACTTTTACCAAAGCCTGGATAATCAATCATCAATACTTCGTAGCCATGTTTAGTAAAGGAGGGCACAAAACGGGCATACCAACTAATGTTTTTTTTATTGCCATGGAAATAGAGCACTGTTCCTTTTGAGGGTATGGATGCTGGTAAGAATCTTACCATACTCAGACTGTCCTCATTATTTAAAGGGATCAATATCTCCTCGTGTTTAAGTTTGAAATCAAAGGTATCATGGGTGGCTAGAATCTCTGGCTGAAATAATATTTTTTCTTGAAACTGAGCCAATACTAATCCGATGCTCAAATAAATAAGTAGTGTCCAACCTATTCGTTTACGCCATAGGGGCTTTTCCCATGTTTTCCAATTGCTGCTCATTAGTATTTTAAAATGTCTCTAATGAAATTATGGTATTCATCAAAGGAAGGTAAATTGTTGTGTCCGCCACCTTGTATACGGATCAATGTTGTTTTTTTTGGGTGACATCGTTGCAAAGCTTCGCTATGTCGAATGGGAATTAGTTTGTCATTTGTGCCGTGAATAATGTAGGTGTGGCATTTCACTTTTGGCAACCAGCGATCGGTACGCAAATGAAAACGAAGTACCCACCTAACCGGCAGGATCGGCAAAAAACGCTCGATTACTTTTTGGAAATTGAAATAGGGAGCATCTAAAATTAAAAAGCGGGGATTATTGTCTGAAGCGAGTTTGGTAGCAAAACCGCTTCCTAAACTTCTTCCATAGACAATAAGATGGTCTTCCGGATATTGCTCTTGTAATCGATCGTAGATGAATTGCATGTCATTCAACATTTCATTTTCACTCCGCTTGCCGGTACTTTTCCCAAATCCTCGGTAGTCTACCAGTACTACATCATAATCAAAACGATAAAAATCTTTCGCGTAGCGTGCCCAGCCCTTGATGCTACGCGTGTTTCCGTGAAAGTATAAAATAAGTCCCTTTGGATTTTCTCTTTGAAAATGTAAGGCGTTGATGCGAACGCCTGGTGCAATGTCAAAGAAGTATTCTTTGAACGGAGCTTCATAACGAAATTGGAAGTTAGCCTCCAATACTTCTGGGCGAAAAATAAATCGCTCCTGTAGAAAATAGGCCAGTAAGGATAGCAGCACCAGGCCGCCTAATATGTACCCAAGCAGGGGAGACAAATAAAATTAGTTTTCGACTCGTATTAGTTTAAGATTGGTTACAGGTGCCACAATAAGCGGGAATTTCTCTACCGTTACATTGGCAAGGTCGAGTCCAAATCCTTTTTCTTCTGAGAGGCTATGGTCTTTGAGCCAGAAATAAATTTTCATCAATACTCTTTCCAAGAAAGGAAGTTCATTGTCTTGACTGAGGTATTTTTCCATCACCATAAACTGGAAGTCTCCTACGGTATTATTACTAGCCAAACTTTCATAACGACTGATAATATTCACCTCTTTGTTAGAAACCAGATCTTCCACCACTTTGCGGAACATTAAATTCACGCGAGGTTCCATTCGGAATCCTAGTCGAAAATCTACGCGAATAATATCGTTGGGAATGATGTGATTTACTTTATACTCGCAGGTGTAAGGATCGTCTACCGTATCAATATGCACAAACCAATAGATGTCGGCCCGTTTAGGCTTCTTGTTGAGGATCGAATAAATGATTTTATGTTCAATCTCTTTTGGATTATTTGCACTGGTCATATATACCAGGTGGGTGGCATATTTGGGGACAGTTCGATCATTACTCAGCTCTTGAATTTTGGGGATATAATGATCCAGTCGAACAAACTCCATGTATCGATTTTTGATTTTGCGTGCTCGATACCATACATACATGATGGTGAATACCACTACCCCAATAATCAGTGTAAAATAGCCTCCATGTGTAAATTTGATCATAAGCGCTACCAAGTAGCCAATTTCAACAGTAAGATATCCTGCTAAGAAAAGGTAGATCCAAATCGATTTAACGCGATGTAAAACCAGATAGTTGGCAAATAGTAAGGTGGTCGCCAGCATGGTAACTATAATCGCTAACCCATAGGCAGCTTCCATGTTGGCCGATTTACGGAAATATAATACTACGCCAGTACAACCCAAAAACATGATCAAGTTGATGGCAGGGATAAACAGCTGTCCTTTTTCTTCCGATGGATAACGGATCTTTAATTTTGGCCAAAGATTCAATCGCATGGCCTCACTCACTAAGGTATAAGCCCCAGAGACCATCGCCTGGCTGGCAATAATTGCTGCAGAGGTTGCGATAATGACTCCCGGAATAATAAACCACTGAGGCATTAAATCATAGAAGGCATTGATACGCAGTTCGCTTCTGAGTGCGCTGGTCAGCGGCTGATTCAGTTCCTGCAAGGTCATTAATGTTCCATTAATATCATAGGGTTGCGCTAAAAGAGAAGCTCCTTGTCCAAAATAATGAACCAGTAGACAAGTTTTTACATAGAGCCAGGAGATGCGGATATTACTTCTGCCACAGTGGCCCAGATCACTGTAGAGCGCCTCCGCTCCTGTGGTACAAAGAAAGACGGCTCCCAAGAGCCAATATCCACCTGGATAGTCTCTTAAGAAAGCGATGGCATAATAGGGGTTGATAGCTTTAAAGATGGCCAGATCATCAAATACATGAATGAGACCCAGCACCAATAACATGGTGAACCATATAAACATGATGGGACCGAATAACTGTCCAATGGACGCCGTTCCAAATTGTTGCAAAAAGAAGAATAAAGCCAGGATTGAGAGTACGATGATTACAACGGTATCACTCCCTTCCTGAATACCTAACTTGGGCAGCTCTTTGAGTCCTTCTATAGCAGAAGTGATAGAAATGGGTGGAGTAATAATGCCATCAGCGAGTAGGGCAGCTCCTCCCAACATAGCTGGGAAAACCAGCCATTTTCTTCGCCTTCTTACCAATGCATAGAGCGCAAAGGTTCCTCCTTCCCCTCGGTTGTCTGCCCGGAGCACCATCATCACATACTTCAGCGTTGTTTGAAGCGTCAGCGTCCAGATGATACAGGAGAGAGTCCCTAAAATAAGCTCCTCTGTTATGACGTGATTATCAATAATAGCATTATATACGTAGAGAGGCGAGGTGCCAATGTCTCCATAAATAATTCCTAAAGCGATTAGTAAACCTGCACCGGTAACCTTGTTGGTTGTAACTTTCACGCGACAAAGTTAAAGGCAATTTTGGTAAATTATTAATAGATAACTTTATAAGGTTATGCGCAAATACAAACCATTGCTTTGCATGCTGCTCGGGCTCGTTGGACTTCTTTCAAATACGCAACTTTTGAGCCAGCGAATTCTTTACTCGGAGCCAGAAAAGGACGATAACCGACGGTTGAATTTTGAAATAATAGGCAAAGTGCAGGCGAATGTCCTTATTTACAAATCCAACCGTGCCAGAAGTTGGATTTCTGTGCTGGATGATGATATGCAGTCATTAGGGAACGAAGACTTGTCTTATATCCCATCCTCCGATAAAAATACCCAGGTAGATTTTGTCACTTATTCCAATTATGCATGGATGATCTATCAATACCAGCGTAAAAATGTGGTCTATTGCATGGCGGCTATGTTAGATGGCCGTGGTAAAAGGCAAGGGGAGCTGATTCAAATTGACAGCACGCATGTTAATTATGCCACAGACTACAAACTCTATTCGGTAGGTGTAAGTGAGGATCGTAAAAAGATCATGGTCTATAAAATTAATAGTCGGGACAAAGAACTATTTCAAATGACGGCCTTGCTATTCAATGAGCAACTGAGCTTACTTCGAAAACAACAAGTAGAAATACCCATGACCTCTCGCACAGAGCAATTAGGAGATTGGTCGATAGATAATCAAGGGGACATGGTGATGATTCGTTACAGCAGAAATTATAATGATAATATTGGAGAAGCCGCTCTTCTTTTGTTTAAAGAGGGGGCTTTGCAGGAACAGCCACTATCCTTGAAAGAAACTTGGCTAGATAATATTCGCATAAAGATTGATAATGTAAATAAACGATATATTCTAACTTCTCTCTATTCCAATGACAAGCGAGGGGGGGTAGATGGTTATTATCTCAAAATTTGGGATTGCCTAAGTGGGCTAGCTGCCGTGGAAAATAAACTGGAATTTAGCAGTGAACTTCGCCAAGAAGCAAAGGGTAACGCCACCACAAAAACTGCCTTCAATGATTATTTTATCCGTCATATAATTACTCGTAAGGATGGAGGGTTTATCATTGGTAGCGAAGCTTATTATACAACCTCTCGTGCCAACAACTGGAATCGCTGGGATTATTTGTACGGCAATCCCTATATGGGTTTTAATAATTTTTATTATACCCCTTACTATAATAGAATGTGGCCGGGCTGGGGTAATAGACCAACGCCTGCCATCCGATACCATGCTGATAATATTGTGATTCAGTCGTACAGTCCGCAAGGGGTATTAGAGTGGAGCAATGTGATTGCTAAATCTCAATACGATGACGAAACGGATGTCTTACTTTCTTTTCAATTAATGAATACCGGATCAGAGTTGCATTTGCTTTATAACCAGCAAGAGCGCCGCGACAAATTACTCAATGATGTAACCGTTAAGCCAGGGGGTGAAATTGGTCGAAATCCAAGTTTGAAGAACATGGATAAGGGACATGATTTTATGCCAGCGCTCAGCAAGCAAATCGGCATCCGTCAACTAATTATTCCAACCTTGTACAGAAACTATATTTGCTTTGCTAAAGTTGAATACAATTAAAATGTTCGCTGCTTGATCGGTTTTTTTCAACAACGAAGTCCTGTGAATGTAATTTGGCTATTGGTATTTGCCGTAGTCATCAAGCTTCCTCTTTTTTTACGTCCGCAAATGCCGGTTTTGAAAGCGGATGATCCAACTTTATACCGCTCGCTGGTTTTGTGGATACAACATGTGGGGGCCTTAGCTCCAACTATCTTTTCTTTTTTATCTTTTCTGGTAGCGTTTAGTATAGGCCTGTTATTGAATTATTTTTTCCAACAGCAAAAAATGGCTAGCAGGCCTACTGATTTACCGGGAATGAGCTACTTGCTATTAAGTTCATTTTTCGCTGAGTGGACTTATAGTAGTGCTGCACAATGGACAAGTTTATTATTGATTTATCTTTTATTTTTACTCTTTAGGCTTTATAATCAAAACGAGGCTCGTCGGTCCCTTTTCAATATGGGATTAGCAGTGGGAGTAGGGGCTTTTATTTTTTCGTCTACCTTACTCTTGGGGGTATGGTTACTATTAGCCATACTCATTATGCGGCCTTTTCGAGTAAAGGAACTACTGCTAACTCTGTTGGGCATATTTACTCCCTTTTATTTTTATGGAGTTTGGCTTTTTGTTACAGATCGATGGTCTACTAGCCAATGGATGCCTTCAATGGGTATTCATTTTCCCACCATTCAGTCCTCAGTTTGGTTAGCTGGAGCAGCTTTTTTATTACTAATTCCTCTATTGAGTGGAGCTTACAGTATTTCTAATAATTCTCGTAAAATGCTGATTCAGGTTCGAAGAGGGTGGACCGTTTTAACATTTTTATTAATAAACGCCTTGTTAATCCCTTTTGTCTACACGGATACCTTAGGAGGCTGGCAACTAGCCCTGATTCCGCTAGCATTTTACCATACTAGTTTTTACTATTACACCACTTTTCGGATTATCCCACTTCTCTTTTTCTGGCTAAGTGTCTTCTTCATTTTGGCTAACCAGTTTTCTGGCACCGCCGGATGATTTATCTTTGATACTTAATTCATTCTCATGAAATTTGGTATTGTTGTTTTTCCT
>JBMSWW010000066.1:0-7886 GCA_049425065.1 Chitinophagaceae bacterium | reverse complement strand
GGCAATTCGGCATATGTCTTTTTGATAAGATCTAGATCGAATACCATAGAAAATATTATAGTTTTTAGGAGGGGACCCAGGTCCCTGAAAGCGAGGCAAAATTAGGAAAAAACGGCCCCTTAAAAACTCGGATTTGGAAGAGAATTTGAAATTCGTTTAACTTAGCTTACGTTAATTACTATGAACAAGCTAAAAAGTATCGTAGAATGGAACGCCTTTGGAGTTTGCAGCGCTATCGGACTTAAAATGGGCATTGCCCCCAGCCGCATCCGACAGTATTTTATGTATACCTCGATATTAACCCTGGGGTCCCCCGTAATTATCTATTTAGTATTGGCTTTCTGGAAAGACTTGAGAAAGTTTATTCACTCAACCCGAAGAAACCCCTGGTATAACCTATAACTCACCTTCTTTCTACAACAAAATCATCAGCGTTTCTACTACTTGATCAATCTCCTGCGTCGTATTGTATTTAGAAAAAGAGAATCGAATTGGCACACGGGCTTGCTGATCAGGAAGAGCACTGATTACATGACTACCTAAATCAGTCCCACTGCTACAAGCGCTCCCCCCGGAAACACAGATTCCCTGCATATCCAAGCCCATTAACAGCAACTCCGACTTTTCTGTACGCGGAAAGGAAGCATTGAGTACGGTGTATAAAGAGTTGCCATCCCAGTCCCCATTAAAATGAACCGCAGGGATTGCTTTTTGAAGCGCGGCCGCCATATAATTCTTTAGTGATAAAATATATTCTGCTTCGTGCCCCAGATTGGCCTCGGCCAACTCTAACGCTTTGGCAAAGCCGACCACCCCCGCTACATTTTCAGTGCCGGCGCGCATATTTCTCTCCTGTCCACCGCCATGAATCATGGGGCCTACTTTTACTTCGTCTGAGATGTATAATATTCCCGTCCCTTTAGGACCATGAAATTTATGACCTGCTCCAGTAGCAAAATGAATCCATTTTTTACTCAGATCTAATGCGTAGTGTCCCAGCGTCTGTACTGTATCAGAATGGAATATAGCATCAAACTTTTTACATACTAACCCCACCGCTTCAATATCGAGAATGTTTCCAATCTCGTTATTCGCATGCATGAGCGTTACCAAGGAGCGATGATCACTATCGCGAAGAAGTGTTTCCAAATGAGCGATATCTATATGTCCATTGGGTAGAATCTTTACATAGCTTACAGTAACCGGAAAGACTTTTTTTAAATGCTCCACCGTATGTAAAACGGCATGATGCTCTATAGGAGAGGTAATGATATGACGACAATTCAATTCTTCTACCGCAGCACGAATCGCCATATTATCACTCTCGGTTCCACCACTGGTAAAAAAAATCTCACCAGGACTTACCTTTAGCAAACGGGCTACGGTTTTACGAGCATTTTCAATGGCCAGTCTGGTTTCACGACCAAAGGAATAGATGGAAGAAGGATTACCAAAGTGTGTTTGAAAATATGGGAGCATTGCTTCAACCACCTGGGGATCCATGGGGGTAGTGGCAGCATTGTCAAGATAAATCCGATTCATTACGTCGATAAAGATACAACGATTATTTAAGCGAGAATTCCTTGATATCGCGCATCAATTGCTGAGCAATATTTGCAGCCTTCGCCTCCAGATCACTCTCCGCATAAATACGAATGATCGGTTCTGTATTAGAAGTACGAAGATGAACCCAGTCCTGCTCAAACTCAATTTTTAAACCATCTTCAGTATTGATGGGATGCTTGCTGTACTTGGCACTGATTTTTTCAAACACTGCTTTCACTTCAACAGCAGGATCTAACTCGATTTTATTCTTAGAAATAAAATAATCTGGATAATTACGACGAAGCGCGCTCATTTTTTTTTGCTGTTCGGCCAAATGGGTCAAAAACAATCCAATGCCGATCAGCGCATCACGACCGTAATGAAAATCAGGAACAATAATGCCGCCATTTCCCTCTCCTCCTATCACCGCATTCGTTTCTTTCATTTTCGCTACCACATTTACTTCTCCTACGGCAGACGGCGTATACACCCCCCCCTTAGCAAGCGTTATCTCTTTCAAAGATTTGGTACTGCTCATGTTACTGACCGTGTTACCGGGTCTTTTGCTCAACACATAATCAGCAACCGCTACCAAGGTATATTCCTCTCCAAAAAGAGTTCCGTCTTCATTTACAAAACACAGGCGGTCGACATCGGGATCTACGGATATTCCCAAATGAGCACGATGACGAACCACCTCTGCACATAGTTCACGCAGGTGTTCGGGCAGTGGTTCAGGGTTATGTGCAAATTTTCCATTTACCTCCCCATTGATTACAATAACCTCCTCTACGCCCAATGCCTTTAATAAAGCTGGCACATAAGTGGCCCCCGTGGAATTAATCGCATCTACCACTACTTTCAACTTCATTTGCTGAATGAGAGCAACATCCACTAAGGGATATTCCTTTACGGCACGAATATGAAAGTCTAGATAATCAGCCGTTATAACTTTTCCTAATTTATCGACCGTAGCAAATTTTAACTCTTCGCTCTGTGCCAGCGCCAACACGGCTGCACCGGTAGCCGCGTCTATGAATTCTCCTTTTTCATTAAGCAATTTCAAGGCATTCCACTCTTTGGGATTATGACTCGCTGTTAAAATGATTCCTCCTTCGGCTTTTTCAGCAGTAACGGCTAACTCAATAGTAGGGGTAGTACTCAAGCCAAGATCGATCACCTGAATGCCTAAACCTACCAGCGTTTGATTTACCAATTGCTGCACCATCTCTCCACTAATACGACCATCGCGACCCACTACAATTCGCGCATCCGTCTTACCGTTGGCGATGATAGTTCCATAAGCAGCCGTAAATTTTACAATATCTAGCGGGGTAAGATTATCTCCCGTTTTTCCGCCAACGGTTCCGCGAATACCAGAGATACTTTTAATTAATGCCATAGGTAGGTCTTGCGCGGCAAAAATACATGAACCTGGATAATTAAGGCCAATTTTTAAAGAGGGTGTACCTTTGCGAAATGCCGGAAAGTGCTTGGTTCACACAATGGTTTAATTCTTCACACTACCATCATCTTTATTCTCACAGAGATGAGCAGGAAGCTGCTGATTTCATTTACCGACTGTTAGAACACCTGCAACCCAAACCCGGCTCTCACATACTAGACTTGGGCTGCGGCAGAGGACGCCATAGCCGAACCTTAGCCAGCAAAGGTTTTGAGGTAACGGGTGTTGATGTAGCTCCTAATAATATTGAATTTGCTTTGCAATTTGCCAATGAGCAACTTCACTTCCAAGTGCACGACATGCGAAGACCTCTCTGTGCTCGGTGTTTCGATTATGTGTTTAATTTTTTCACCAGTTTTGGTTTTTTCAACACAGACACAGAACACCGAAACGCTATTCACACCATGGCATCAGCTTTGAAAAAAGAGGGAATCTTGGTTATGGACTACATAAATGCGGTGGCCACCGCTGCCAACTTGGTTGCTTCAGAAGAAAAATCAGTAGAGGGCACTCGTTATGTAATTGAGCGATGGATGAATGACCGTTACTTCTTTAAAAGAATCACCATTCACCACCAAGAGCTTACAGAACCACTTTCTTTTACTGAACAGGTAGCCCGCTTCAGTAAAGCTGATCTCATAAATATGCTGGAAGCAGAAGGATTGCAGGTGGTGGAAGCATTTGGCAATTATCAATTAGAAGACTTTAAAGAAAATAGCTCCTCCAGACTAATTCTGGTAGCTAAGCAACCTCACTGATCTTTTTTATTATTCATGATCATATAGCGAGAGGTTTCGAATAGCGCATAGGTCAACTCTGCCAACTCCCTCTTTGCTTTCTTTTGCGTATTCTCATCCACAAGCTTTTTAGTATCTCGCAAAGGATACAAATTCTCTTCTCCAGAATTAATATGGTGGGTAAAGTAATGTTCATTAGTTACCACTCCGATCATGTCAGAAGCATTGGTAATAAAAGCAAAATCTTTTTTAGTTCGAGACGTCAGTAAATCGCGACCCAAGGTTCTGTTCTCATAAGGTCGATGCAATAATCCGAACAAGGTGGGTAAGACATCAATTTGAGATACTACCTCCGTTTTGCGCTGCGGCGCAATAATTCCCGGAGCATAAAAAAGCAATGGAACATGTTGATCTGTTAAGCGCTGTGAGGTCCATACTTCCGGATACACTGAGGTAGCATTACCTGCTACTCCATGGTCGCCCACCAAAACAAAAATGGTATTTTGAAAATAAGAGGCTTGCCGAGCCTTTTCAAAAAATGCACGAAAGCAATAATCGGTGTATCGAAATGCATTGTACTCATCTAGCGATTCAAAGCCATAGCGCAAAAGTGAATCTTCGCTAATAGTATCCCGCACAAAATCTGTATCTCCTGGTGGAATCAGTCTTTGAAAAGGTCGATGATTACCTGAGGTTTGGATATAAGCAAAAAAAGGATCCTTTGCACTCGAAAAAACTTCATGCGCCTCCAACAAGAGATCTTTATCACTAATGCCCCACACATTTACCGGGGGAATATCCTTACGAACACCGGTATGCATTTGTAGGCCCTCGATGTTTTTTAAAATGCCTTCAAAATTGTTGAACTCTGCATCGCCTCCCAAGAAATAATGTTTCTGGTATTCTTCCAAGTTGTTCACCAATGTAAATTGATCCACTGCCTGTGGATTACGGCTGGAGAATTTAAAAAGTTGCGCATCCGGAATTCCAGTCAAGATAGCAAACAAGGCTCTGGCGGTAGAAAAAGTGGGGGCAAAACATCGTTCAAAAAAAACGCCCTTCCTGCTTAAGGAATCAAAAAAAGGAGTGGTGTTCAATGGATTTCCACTTAGGCTGCTTTTGTACATACTGAAAGATTCACACTGCACCAATACAATATTGGGCTTACTTTCCGTAGCATTGCTGCGAGGTGCTTCCAGCCGACTAAAATTCAATGGATTTCCTTTCCTCCAGCCCATCCATTCCTTTAATATTGGATATAATGCACGAGTACGATCTTCGTTATAACTAGGTTGACGTAAACTTAAGGTGCCTACAAAATTTTGTAGCGGATTAATTGCGAGATAGGACAAAAAGCTTTGCTGAAAACGAAAACAATCTGATCGTTGCAGTGGACGAATAGTCAAAGAAGCATGCACGAAGGCTCCCAATACCAGCGACATCACTAAAAAATATGAAGGTCGATGCTGTATACCACGACCATCGGTGTTGCTGATTACCTGCCAATGACTTTTATGATACATCCATCGGAAGAAAAAGACGGCCAACCCCAACCCCAACAACATCCATAACAACGGATAAGTTTGCCAGATCATTCGGGCTGAAATAGAAAAGTCCTCCGCAAAATTCATGGCCCCTGCATCAAGCGGTGTTTGATTGTATGAAAAACTTCCAAATCCCGCCGCAAAAAAGAAAAACAGCACAAACGTAACAATGGCTAAATACCAACTCCAGATCTTTTTATTGAATTCAGAATAAAATGGAGACCACCCTGCGTAGGTACTGAGTACAACAACAGGTAATAAAACGATAGATACCCAGCGAAGGTCAAAGCGTAGCCCTAGCAAAAAAGAGGGCATTGCATCCGACCAATACATTCCCTCGGGACGAAAGAAAAGAAAGGTAATTACACGGTATAGCGTGAAAATGAGCAGGAAAATTCCAAATAAATTAATGACCCATCGCAGCGTCTTGGGAATTTGTGTTGCTCCATTCATAGAATTGCAAAGAAACGATTATTCAAAACAAAAGGAGCTTATTACATTTGCGGGGTGCTAACACTACTCAATACAATATGGGAATGGTTTGAACAAGGGGATCGACGCTTATTTCTTTTTGTCAATAGAGACTTAGCCAATTCCTTTTTTGATTTTATATTGCCCCTTTGGCGCACGGCGGAGTTCTGGATGCCCCTGTACTTATTTCTCCTCCTGTTTTTATGGATAAACTTCAAAAAAAAAGCGGGCTGGTGGATCCTCTATTTTATATTGACTGTCAGTATTATGGATATGGCAGGTAATCACCTTATCAAACAAACGGTACAACGCATTAGACCTTGCAATGACCCGACCCTTTTTTCAGAAATGGTCTTGCGTTTACCTCATTGTGGCACAGGATATAGTTTTATCTCGAATCACGCAGCAAATCATTTTGCCATGGCCTCGTTTTTGTTTTTCACCTTGGGTTCTTTACTGGGCAAATGGAAATGGCTACTTTTCGGTTGGGCATTTTCAATAGGCTTTGCGCAGATTTATGTGGGTGTTCATTATCCCGCAGACATTACTGCAGGATCTTTGTTGGGCCTACTTGCAGGGTGGCTAACCAGTGCTCACTTCAACAAGCAGCATCATTTTCCTATCTTTGATAAAGAAACAATGATCCATTCCTGATGGACCTACTCATACTCGGGGCACTGATACTTCTTAATGGCCTCTTTTCCATGTCAGAAATAGCACTGGTCTCTGCCCGAAAGGGAAGGCTGGAGCATTGGGCGGAAAAGGGAGATAAAAAAGCTAAGTTGGCATTGGAACTATCCAGTAATCCGGAGCTTTTTTTATCTGCCGTACAAATTGGGATAACCTTAATCTCCATCATTACCGGGGTATACTCCGGAGAAAGATTTGGGGAAGACCTGCAACCCTATATCCTTCGTTTGGGTATTGAACCGGAGCTTGCTTCCAGCATATCTACCACTCTGATTGTAATTGTAATCACTTTTCTCTCCATTGTATTTGGAGAATTGATTCCCAAAAGAATCGGATTACTCCGCTCAGAAAAATTAGCCAGGGCGGTAGCTGGCCCCATGAGAGGATTTGCTAAAGCTACCCACCCCTTTGTATGGTTACTAAATAGAACCAGCTCATTGTTCTTCACCATTTTCAATATTCGCAAGAACACGGATGATGCAGTAACAGAAGAAGAAATTAAAACTTTAATTACAGAAGGTACCGAAGCAGGCACTATTGAGGAAGCAGAGCAGGAAATAATAGAAAGAGTGTTTCATTTAAGCGATAGAAGCATCACTTCACTGATGACGCATCGTAGTGATATTATTTGGTTTGATATTCAAGAGACTGAAGAACAGATCAAAGAGAAAATCATCAACGAACCTCACTCAGCTTACCCTATCTGTCAAGGTACTGTAGATAACATAAAAGGAGTTGTGTCAATAAAAGATTTGTATGTAAGTCCCGACAATCGACAGTTTAGCGACGTGATGCAACCTGCCCTCTTTATTCCTGAAAACGTGTCGGCATACCAAGTATTGGAACGCTTCAAAAGTTCAAAGATTCACTCCGCCTTTATAGTTGATGAGTATGGAAGCATTCTTGGCATGCTAACTCTCAATGACATTTTGGAGGCGATTGTGGGAGAGATTCCCCAAGAAGATGTTCCCGATTATGAAATTATAGAAAGAGAAGATGGTAGTTTTCTTATTGATGCCCAGATTCCCTTTTATGACTTTTTAACCCGCTTTGAAAAAACAGAGTGGATGAATGAGGGAGAAAAAGATTTCGACACCTTGGCGGGCTTTATTTTGCATGAACTAGAAAGAATTCCGCATACAGGAGACACTTTCACTTGGAAAGGCTTTCATATTGAGATCGTAGACATGGACGGACATCGCATTGACAAAGTACTAGTAAGTATCAGCGATGATATTCGAGAAAAGATGGATGATTAAGTTTACAAAGAAAATCTGATGGAAGTATCCGGGTAGTCCAACTTTATACTTTTCCGTTTATTTCCACTTTTAAAATGAAGAATATTGATCTGATCGGTGTAATAATCATACAGTAGATTATTAATATATTCTACTTCCTGAATAACGCTTGGAGTTTTAGGATATTCCACATACA
>JBMSWW010000065.1:0-8012 GCA_049425065.1 Chitinophagaceae bacterium | reverse complement strand
CTTCAATGATGCCATTCTTACGCTGCAACTCAAACCTTCGTACTTAGCAGGGCTCACCGTATTCTGTTTACTGGGCATTACTCGATTGATTGATATGGGGACTGGTGTCAACTCTCAACTAATCATCACCTCCCCTTCTTGGAAATTTGAATTTAAAAGTGGGATACTACTGCTGGCATTAATGCTTCCCCTCAGTTATCAACTCACGAAAAAATATGGTATCATTGGCACTGCCCTGGCACAGCTCATTTCAATATTGCTTTACAACACCCTGCGTATTTTATTCCTTTGGATAAAATACCGTCTGCAGCCTTTTTCAAAGAATTCGCTGGGAGCTATGACTGTCTCTATTTTATTAATTGGACTTCTGTACATTTTATTTAACCATCAAAACGGTTGGATTTTTATAGTATTGAGAAGTAGTTTGTTTATTATTTTATTTGGGATAAGCACCTGGTACCTCAAACTAACCCCAGACCTCATTCCGGTGGTGGAAAGTGTAAAGAAAAGAATTTTTAGAAAGTAAGAACTATTCCCCCAAGGGCGCTGAAGGAAGTCGACCAGCCCCTAAAAAACGTTTAGCATAATAGGACTCAAAGCTATCGCTAACCATTACGCCAGTGCTAACAGAAGCATGAATGAATTTATTATTCCCTAAGTAAATGCCCACATGAGAGACGCCCCTGCCACGGGTATTGAAAAAAAGCAAATCACCGGCACGAAGATGATCAGATTCAACTTTTTCACATGTTTCATATTGTCGCTTTGAGGTTCTGGGCAGTTGTACTCCGCAGTAACTCGCAAAGACGGTGGCTGTAAATCCAGAACAATCAATTCCTTTTTTAGTAGTTCCCCCGAATCGGTAGCGAACCCCCATCCACTCATCTACTTGTAGTAATAAGAATTCATCAGGCAAGTACTCTACCGCAGTATCAAGCAAAATGGCATACTTTAAAAGAATAGGACTCACAGTTTCTATTAAAGGAGTAGTATAATTCAATTCATTGGGTTCAATTAACACGTCTGACTGAATTGCGGGCGCAACAGAATTCCCTGCATGGTAACTATTCTCGTATTTCATTTGTTCGAAAGCAGGAACTTTCACTGCATCAAGTAGGATTGGATCCAAGAAACGGGCAGTCGGCGTAGAATTGACCAAAAACTGGGTTTTACGAACGGGATTATTTAAAGGAGCAGTCATCTTGGCAGTTACCTGCTGTCCAGCCTTGCTGATGTTGGAGCGCAAAGGGGCAGTAACCGAACAGCCGGTAAATACTACGGCTGACAGAAGAAAACTGACAAGTTGTATATTATTTTTTAGCGGCAGGATTTGCTAAGTTGGAATTTTGCAAAGGTAACTATTTTAACTATTTTTCACCCCCTCATGAAGTTCTCACACCTGCACGTACACACGCAATTTTCCTTATTAGACGGAGCTGCCTCTATCCCTGCGCTCTATAAAAAGGCCATGAATGATCAAATGCCGGCCCTTGCCATCAGCGACCACGGTAATATGTTTGGGGTATTTGAGTTTGTGGCAGAAGCCCATCGTCACAAAGATGAAAACGGAAAAGTAAAAGTAAAGCCTATTGTAGGATGCGAATTTTATATTACAGAAAACCGTCATCAAAAAACTTTTACAAAGGAGCAGAAAGACAAGAGAATGCATCAGATTTTGTTAGCTAAAAATGAGGTTGGCTATCAAAATTTAATCAAACTTACTTCACTGGGATTCATTGAGGGGATGTACAGCAAATACCCTCGGATTGACAAAGAGTTGATCCTTAAGTATCATGAAGGACTCATTGCTACCACCTGCTGCTTGGGAGCTTCCGTTCCTCAAGCCATCCTTAGAAAAAGTGAAGAAGAAGGAGAAAATGAATTTCGTTGGTGGTTAAATGTTTTTCAGCAAGACTACTATGTAGAATTACAAAGACATGGCATGCCTGAGCAAGACAAAGTAAATGACGTATTGATAAAATGGGCAAAAAAATATAAGGTAAAAATTATCGCGAGTAACGATAGTCACTACGTAGAGCAAGATGATTTTAATGCCCATGACATTTTGCTTTGTATTAATACTGGAGAAAAACAAGCTACGCCAGCCCTGCGAGATTTTGCGGATGACGATATCAATATCAAAGACAAGCGTTTCGCCTTCCCCAACGATCAATTCTTTTTCAAGACAACTCAACAAATGACGGAGACCTTCCGTGATTTACCGGAGGCTATTGACAATACCACTGAAGTAGTAGACAAAGTGGAAGTGCTTAATCTTACCAGAGATATTCTACTACCCAATTTTCCTGTAGAGAAAAGATTTCAAATTCATGAAAAAGAGGAAACCATTGGCAAATACAAGGTATCTGCTGAGTCCCAGAATCAATGGGAATACCTGAAGCACATCACCCTGCATGGCGCTGAAAAACGCTATCAGAAGATTACCCCTGACATTCAGGAACGCATCGATTTTGAATTATTTACTATCAAAATGATGGGTTTTGCCGGCTACTTTCTAATTGTAAGTGATTTTATAAAAGCGGGACGAGAAAAGGGCGTTTTCATTGGCCCTGGAAGAGGATCTGCCGCAGGTTCTGTAGTAGCCTATTGCATCGGCATTACCAACATAGATCCAATAAAGTACAATCTGCTTTTTGAGCGTTTCTTAAACCCTGATCGAAAATCAATGCCGGATATTGACACGGATTTTGATGATGAGGGCAGACAAAAAGTGATTGATTATGTAGTAGAGAAGTACGGAAAAAATCAGGTAGCGCAAATCATCACCTATGGTACCATGGCTGCCAAAATGAGTATCAAAGATGTGGCCCGAGTAATGGATCTTCCGCTAGCGGAATCCAATGCGCTAGCCAAGCTGGTACCCGATAAGCCGGGCATTGAACTTAAGCGCGTATTACATGCTCCTTTGAAATCAAAAGACGGCGAAAAATCACTGGAAGAAAAAGATGGGCTTGGCAATGACGACCTTGAAAATGTCAAAAAGATCCGGGAGTTCTATAAACAAAAAGATAGTCATGCTGGTAAAGTCTTACACGAAGCTGAACGACTAGAAGGCTCCGTAAGAAATACAGGGATTCACGCAGCAGGAATCATCATTGCACCTAAAGATCTCACAGAGTTAATCCCGATTGCCACGGCTAAAGATTCTCCTCTATGGGTAACACAGATTGAAGGAACAGATATCGAAAGTGCCGGTATTATTAAAATGGACTTCTTGGGACTAAAAACCCTCTCCATTATCAAGAATGCCTTGTCACTGATAAAGCAATTGCATGGAATAGAGATTGACATAGAAACTATACCCCTAGATGATATAAAAACTTTTGAGCTCTATCAACATGGATCTACCATTGGAACTTTTCAATTTGAGAGTCCCGGCATGCAAAAATATTTGCGTGAGTTAAAGCCCGATAAATTCGGAGACTTAATCGCGATGAACGCTTTGTATCGTCCGGGCCCTATTGCGTATATCCCCAATTACATTGACCGAAAGCATGGTAGGGAATCTATCTCCTATGACCTTCCGGAGATGCAAGAATATTTGGAAGAAACCTATGGAATCACTGTTTACCAAGAACAGGTGATGCTATTGGCTCAAAAATTAGCCGGGTTTAGTAAAGGCGACGCCGACATGCTGAGAAAAGCGATGGGTAAAAAGAATCGCGAAACCCTCGATAAAATGAAGAAGCAGTTCATTGAGGGAGCCAGTGCCAAACTGTTACCTATAGAGCGACTAGAAAAAATATGGACGGATTGGGAAGCCTTTGCACAATACGCATTCAACAAATCCCACTCTACTTGTTATGCGTATGTGGCCTACCAAACTGCCTATTTAAAAGCACATTACCCTGCTGAATATATGTCTGCAGTTTTGAATAACGCAGGTAGTATTGAAAAAATCACCTTCTTTATGGAAGAGTGCAAGCGCATGGGGTTAAAAGTGCTCGGACCGGATATCAATGAATCCCTCAAAGGATTTGCCGTAAATAGCAAAGGAGAAATTCGATTTGGATTAGGAGGACTGAAAGGCGTAGGAGAAGCGGCTGTAGAAAGCATCATAGAGGAAAGAAATAATAAAGGACCTTACCGGGATATTTTTGATTTCATCAAACGAGTCAACCAACGTACCGTCAATAAGAAAACGCTGGAGAGCTTAGCCTATGCTGGCAGTTTCGATTGTTTTCCAGCTTTACACAGAGCTCAATATTTCAGCGTCGCAGAAGGTGAAGATGTTACAGGATTAGAAAAAATAATACGCTACGGCCAGGTGATGGGCCAACAACAAGCCTCTTCAACCAACACCCTTTTTGGTGATCTACCGATTACCATGGAAATTCCTCCGCCCAAAATGTTAGATGTTCCGCAATGGCCGCTTATTGTACAACTGGACCATGAGAAAGAAGTAACGGGCATTTACCTGAGTGGTCATCCGCTGGATAATTACCGTTTTGAGATTCAACACTACGGTGTGACCAACATTCATGACTTTAATGAATTTAGAGACGCCATACAACAGCAAGCCAACCCCGGAAGACCTTTTAGAATCGTAGGATTGGTGGCAGATGCTCAACATCGAATTGCAAAAAGTGGTAATAAATACGGCAACTTTATTATTGAGGATTATTCCGGGAAAATGGAATTTCCACTCTTTAGTGATGACTACCTTAAACTATCAGACATTTTGAAGCGCGGTAGCACGGTGTTGTTAAATGGATATCTTAAGCAGCGATATAATAAAAGTGAGTATGAGTTTAAGTTAGTAGGTGTTACGTTGGCAGAAACTATGTTGGCAAACATGACAAGATCGCTTACGATAGAGGCCCGCCCCCAGGATATCAATGCCTCCTTTCTTAATTTTCTGGAAAGAAACGTTAAAAAAAATCCCGGAAAGACAGTTTTTAAAATCAATATCATCGATGAGCGCAATAACCTTAAGACCAATTTAATAGGAACCAGCTATGGAATTGAAATGAACCAAGGACTGGTGGAGTTTATCAGTTCGAACCCCAGCCTCGGTGTCCTAGTGCAAACCAGTTAACCTGACAAGTTTTACACAACCAATGCCAATAGGGCCGGAATCCAATAGATGGAACTAAATTTGAACTATCTTATTCAACCAATCAATCATACAAACATGGCAAAAGAATTTACGGATCAGAATTTTAAACAAGATGTTTTAGAAGCAGACAAACTTTGTGTTATTGACTTCTGGGCAGAATGGTGCGGGCCTTGCAGAGCCATCGGACCAGTTATTGAAGAATTATCTAATGAATACGAAGGAAAAGTAAACATCGGAAAGCTTAATGTTGACCACAACCCAGAAGTATCAATGAATTATGGAATTACTTCTATCCCTGCTATACTTTTCGTTAAGAATGGACAGGTAGTAGACAAATTAGTGGGGGCACAACCCAAAGCAAATTTTGTTAAAAAGATCGAAGCGCATATCTAATACAGAGCATATACTGATATTAAAAACCCGCTTTTAAAGCGGGTTTTTAATTTAAAGTGTTACATCGTTAATCAGAGCCGGGTCATGTTTATGACGGAACAAAATGGCAAATAAAATAGCCACAACTAAGGAATAAACGGCAAAAGCCGTCCAGATTTCTGGCCAGTTCATACTCTTGTCGGGGTTGGTAAAATAAGCTTCAATCATCAAGCCACTTAAGGTACTCCCCAACCAAGCACCAAATCCATTGGTCATCATCATAAAAATTCCTTGTGCTGAAGCACGAATAGCAGAGGGCACTTGTGTGTCAACAAATAAAGAACCTGATATGTTGAAAAAGTCAAAAACCATTCCATATACGATACAAGAAAGGATAATCATCCAAAGTCCTTCGCCCGGATCCCCATAGGCAAAAAGCCCAAAACGAGCTACCCAAGCAATCATGCTGAAGAGCATTACCTGCTTTATCCCAAAACGACGAAGAAAAAAGGGAATAGACAGAATAAAAAGGGTTTCTGACATCTGAGAGATCGACATAATGATAGCTGGGTATTTAACCGCCAGTGCATCCTTGTAGATATCCACTTTTGCAAAATCATGTAAGAAGGTATCTCCGTAAGCATTTGTAAGTTGTAAGGCCGCTCCAAGAAACATGGCAAAAATGAAGAAAACGGCCATTTTATAATTCCGGAATAAAGAGAAGGCTTGTAAACCCAATAGTTCAATCCAGTTTTTTTGCTGAGAATTCTTTGAGGCAGGAGGACAAGCTGGCAAAGAGAAAGAATATACGCCAAGGAATAACGAGGCTGCAGAAGCCACATAGAACTGAGACGCAGAAGTTTCAATCCCCAATAAGCTAACAATCCACATAGCAACAATAAACCCTACTGTCCCCCATACCCGAATGGGAGGGAATTCCTTAACAATATCTTTTCCTGATTTTACCAGCACTGAGTAAGATACCGTATTCGCCAGCGCAATGGTGGGCATATAGCAAAGCATATATCCGAGCAATACCCAATAAAACTGATTAGGATCATTCACTTGTGGTAAATAAAATAAAACTATAGCGCCTACTAAATGACAGATGCCGAGCAGACGTTCTGCGTTGATAAACCTATCGGCAATAATCCCCGTCAAAGCAGGCATAAAAATGGCTGAAAGACCCATGGTGGAAAAAATAGCCCCAAACTCTGCGCCCCCCCACTGTTTATTTTGAAACCAGTAAGCTCCTACAGTGATTAGCCAGGAACCCCATATAAAAAACTCCAAAAAACTCAGTGCAGTTAATCGAAAACGAATACTCATATAGCAGCGGTTTTGCAGATACTTTCAAAAAGGAAAGATAGGAAATTATACCTTTGCAGTACCTAAGTTTTCAACCCATGATTCCCCCACAGGATTTAAGCCCGACCCTTCAGCAAATTGCCCAAAAAGTATATGGAAAGCAACGCATCACTGATGAAGAGTGCATAACCCTTTTTGAACAAGGCAGTTTGGGTTTTGTAGGTAGTTTGGCCAATATTGTTCGGGAACGACTACACGGGCACCGCACGTATTTCAATCGCAATTTTCATATTGAACCCACTAACGTGTGTGTATTCAGTTGTAATTTCTGTGCCTATAGCCGGTTGTATGCCAACCGCGAAGAAGGATGGGAATTAAGTATTGAGCAAATGTTACACATAGTGCAGCGTTATGATGGGAAACCAGTTACTGAGGTGCATATAGTGGGAGGAGTACATCCCAAAATGGATCTTACATTTTTCAAGGAATTATTAGCTGCCATCAAAGCTCACCGACCTGACCTTCACATCAAAGCATTCACCGCGGTAGAATATGATTATATGTTCCGAAAAGCTAAAGTGAGTGTTCAAGAAGGTTTGGAAATATTAAAAGCGGCAGGTCTTAATTCAATCCCTGGCGGTGGAGCCGAAATTTTTCATCCGGAAATCCGAGAAAAAATCTGTGCAGACAAAGTCAACTCAGAGGGTTGGTTAGCTATTCATGAAACGGCGCACAAGATGGGAATTCCTTCCAATGCTACCATGTTATATGGCCACATTGAAAAATATGAACATCGCGTAGACCATATGCGTCGACTAAGAGAGTTACAAGACCGCACAGGAGGATTTAACACCTTTATCCCACTTAAGTTTCGCAACCAAGACAATGACATGAGCCATGTACCTGAAACAACATTGATCGAAGACATGCGCATGTACGCCATCGCCAGAATTTATCTGGATAATTTTGCACACCTGAAATCTTATTGGCCTATGCTGGGAAGACAGAATGCACAATTATCCCTAAGCTTTGGCGTAGATGACATTGACGGAACTATAGATGATACCACCAAAATTTATAGCATGGCGGGTTCTGAGGAGCAATCTCCTACTATGTCTACAGAAGAATTAGTTCATTTGATCAAACAAGCCGGAAGAGCGCCCATCGAACGAGATACTCTTTATCAGGTGGTGAATGATTTTAGCATTCAGGAAGACTCAGTGGTACATTAATTGCGAGACCACCATCTGCC
>JBMSWW010000064.1:0-8115 GCA_049425065.1 Chitinophagaceae bacterium | reverse complement strand
TGTAAATCGGCAATTATTGCACGAGCGCTTGACTGCTCAGTATCTACATCTAACAAAATCTGAAGCGCTACAAGAAAACCTTACTCGGCTAAAAAAGGAGAACTGTTTCACGATCACCACGGCACATCAAAATAATTTGTTTACCGGGCCTCTCTATTTTATCTATAAAATTATTCATGCGATAAAGCTTGCCTCTCATTTAAATCAACAGTTGTCTAACTATCAATTTGTCCCTGTTTTCTATATGGGTTCAGAGGATGCGGACTTAGCAGAGCTCAACCATGTGCATGTGGAGGGAGATAGATTAACCTGGGATACGGCACAGCAAGGGGCTGTAGGCAGAATGCGAATAGATGAGAAGATGATTTCATTACTGGACAGGTTGCAAGGACAATTAACAGTTCTTCCTCATGGCGAAGAATTAATGAACCAACTCCGAGCTTGCTTTAAGCAGGGATCCACCCTGGCGGAGGCCACATTTTCATTCGTAAATGAGTTGTTCGGTCGCTTTGGTCTTATTGTAATTAATCCTGACGACGCCGCCCTCAAGCCACAGTTCAGCAAGGGGTTTCGGGACGATCTCCAATTACAATTGCCTGCGTCTATTCTGCAAGAAACGCTGGCTAAATTGGAGTCAAGTGGGTATCATGCACAAGCCAGTGCAAGACCCATAAATACTTTTTATTTGGAGGAAGGATTACGTCAACGCCTAGAGAAAAAAGGCGACACTTGGCTCGTGCATGGCACCGATAAGAGTTTTAGCGAAATTGAATTAACGGCATTACTAGAGTCGAATCCTGAAAAGTTTAGTCCCAATGTAATTTTACGCGGACTTTATCAGTCCATGATTTTACCAGACGTGGCTTTTATTGGGGGTGGGGGTGAAATTTCTTATTGGCTTGAATTCAAGGAGCTTTTTGAAAAGTACCAGGTGCCAATGCCTGTTTTAGTGTTACGTAATTCTTTTTTATTATTGAAACCTTCGTTACAGCAGGAAATTCGTTTATTGGGCCTCTCTCATGAAGATATCTTTGAAGAGTTGGATCAATTGCATTTGCGACTAATTTCCCCTGCTGAAAAGGAGAGTATTTCGTTGCAAAAAGAAATGGCTTCTTTACAAGCCTTATATACCTCAATTGGGGAAAAAGCTGGCCAGCTAGATGTAACCTTGAAAGTACATGTGGGAGCGCTTGCAAAAAAATCTCAAACTGGCTTGGAAGGGTTGGAGAAAAAAATGTCTAGGGCATTGAAAAGAAAGCATTCTGAAACTCTTCAAAAAGCAGTGAGAATTAAAGCAGCCTTGTTTCCCGGTGGAGTTTTACAGGAACGCTATGATAATGTGTTGCCATACTTGGCTCACTATGGAAATACATTTTTAGATCTTCTCTTAGAACACTCCTTATTGCTGGAGCAAGAATTTACCTTGGTAGAGTTGAGCTAATCGAATTTATTCTCCCAACCCTCTTTTTTTAATTTTTCTACCTTGCCCATCACTTCATTATCCAGGATTTTTTTAAAGCTGGCAATTTTTTGGGCTATTTCAATTTCGGTAGTTCCGAGTATTTGAGCTGCGAGAATACCCGCATTTTTAGCCGCATTCAAAGCCACAGTAGCCACGGGAACCCCATTGGGCATTTGCAAAATGGATAACACGGAATCCCATCCGTCAATAGAGTTTGAAGATTTTATGGGAACACCAATTACTGGAAGAGTAGTTACAGAGGCGATCATGCCTGGAAGGTGTGCAGCTCCGCCTGCTCCAGCGATAATTACTTTTAAACCCCTTTCCCTGGCTTGTTGTGCGTATTCAATCATGCGCTGTGGCGTACGATGTGCTGAGACCACTGTCAACTCATGAGGAATCGAAAATTCTTTTAAAATGTCAGCGGCTGCCTGCATTACGTGCAGATCACTATCGCTCCCCATGATGATACCTACCAGTGGTTGCATACGATTATGGTTTGAAGCAAAGAAAAGACAATTTTGAATAAGTGGGACTACTTGAGTAGTTCTCCTTTAATGCGGAGTAACTCTGTCTCTGCAGTTTTGGTGCGGTAGCGCGCTCTAATTAGTCTTGTGTAGGCATCCTGAAGGCTTTTCTGTGCTTCCTTAAGCTGGATCAAGGTAGTGGAATTCAAGCGATATACCTCTAGTACAATAGTTACGTTTTCTTTGGCAAGCACGATATTTTCCTCCTCTAATTGTAAGGCTTTTTGTTGTGCTTCATATTCGTTATAGGCTTGAATCAGGGCCCAATTCAATTGCATTTTTTGATTGCTATATAGTAGCTCCTGCGATTTGAGCGCCAAGTTTGCCTGTGCAATACTTTTTCTGACCGTAAAATTATTAAAGAGGGGGATGGAGGTGGAGAAGCCGTAGTTGAATCCTTGGTTTCGGCTAAAAAGGGGCTGGAAGGGGTTTACCACCGCTTTATTATCCAGCCGATTAAAATTATAGTTAGCGTTGAATTGTAGGGAAGGCCAACGGTCTGCTTTTCGTTCTTTTACGGTAAGTGAGGCTAACTGAATATTTTTTCGAGCTATTAATAACGAGGGGTTATTGCTGACCCAATTTTCATTGATATTGGATAAGGGAATTTTAATCTCAAAAGGAATAGTATCTGTTACCTCAAATGAATAGCCTGCCGGATAATTTAAAAGAGAGTTCAATTGTTCTTTCAATGATTTAATGGCAATCACTTGTTCTAATTGTGCAGCTTTTTGCGCATTCAAATCTACTTTGCTTTGGAGGAGATCTGTTTTGGTACCAACGCCAATGGTTAATTTATAGTCAGCTAGCTTGACTCTTTCTTCATTAATTTGTAATTGTTCTCCAATAGCAATAAGTTGTTGTTTTTGTTGCACTACTCCGTAATATGTATTGATGACTTGTGCAATGGTATTAATGACATTATTGCGAAGTTCCAGAGAACCTAGTTGCTGTAAAGAGACTGCTTTTTCACGGGTGGCTACTAATTTTAAGCCGTTAAACAAAGTCCAATTAAGCGCAACAGAACTGGACAAATTATTAGATAAAATTCCTTTTCGCTCCCGCACAGCCCCATCATTAAATTTTTGATATTGATCGTTATTGTTAAGCACTAGGCCGGTATTGCCATTCACTCTGGGCAGATAATTTGCATTTCTGTAAGTAAATTCAAGAGCATTCAGCGCCGAGTCGTTTTTTGCCAGCTGTATTCCGTAATTATCAGCCAATGCTTTATTAATAGCTTCCTCAAGCGTTAATAAAGTTGCCGAATACTGCTGATTTATTGGGGGCTGTTGTCCGTGACTGATGAGCCCTGTTACTAATAATAAGGCTACTAAATATTTTCTCATACCTGCGTGTTGGAAGGATTGATGAGTTTATCTATTTCACTTGTCTTTTTGTGACGGGCTAAATACCCATACATAGCCGGTATTACATATAAGGTTAGCACGAGTGAGAAGATAATACCGCCTACTATTACTACACCCAAAGGAATACGGCTGGTAGCCGCTGCACCCAATGATAGTGCGAGGGGTAATGCACCCAAGGCCATTGCCATGCTAGTCATTAAAATTGGACGCATACGCTGTGATGCTGCAAACACTACAGCCTCAGCTTTAGGCATTCCCCTTAATTGGCTTTGATTGGCAAATTCTACAATTAATATTCCATTTTTAGTAACTAGTCCGATTAGCATAATCATGCCAATTTGTGAGAATATATTCAGAGTATGCCCAAAGATCCACAAGGAGAGTACAGCGCCTGCAATGGCCAGCGGTACGGTAATCATAATGATCAAAGGATCAATGAAACTTTCAAACTGAGCCGCTAAAATTAAAAAGATCAGTACAAGTGCCAATAAAAAAGCAAAAGAAGTATTGCTGCTGCTTTCTTTAAAATCTCTCGATGTGCCTGTGAGTGAAGTGGAGTAGGTGTCATCCAATACTTTATCAGCAATTCTTTCCATTTCTTCGATTCCATCTCCGATGGTGTAGCCGGCCTGTAAACCCGCTGAGATTGTAGCAGACTTATATCTGTTAAAGTGATAGATAGAGGGAGGACTATTCGTTTCTTCTATAGTAATTAAATTGTCCAGACTGATCAATTCTCCTTTATTGTTTCTTACAAAAAGTAAACGAAGGTCTCCCGGGTCGTCCCGCTCACCACGCGCTACTTGTCCTATCACGTTATATTGTTTTCCGTCTTTGGTGAAATAGCCTAACCTACGATTGCTATATGCTAGCTGTAATGTTTGGGATACATCCGTAATGCTTACGCCCACAGCAGCAGCCTTTAATCTGTCTACGGTAACCTTTACCTCAGGGCGATTAAATTTTAAATCTACATCTGGATTTTGCAACACCTTACTATTTCTGGCTTCCTCCAGCATCAGCGGTATTGCTTTGGTTAGTTTGTCAAAATTGTTATGTTGAATCACGAAGCCTACCGGTTGTCCTCCCCGGCGATTCACGGAGATAGTTTGCTCCTCAATTACGAATCCTCTTCCTTCATTGAATTTGGGAAGATTTCGATTCATCATTTTGGCAATGTCACTTTGTGATCTGTTTCTTTCTTGAGGAGATATCATCATTATTCTTATGAAGCCACTATTCGCATTTCCTGATCCGGTAAACCCTGGTGAAGTAATACTGAACATCATGGTTTTTTCCGGAATAGAATCAGTGGCTAGGTCGGTTACTTTATTCACAAATTTATCCATGGCATCAAAAGAGGTACCCTCAGGTGCCGTTAATTGTACCCTGAATTGACTTCTGTCTTCCATGGGGGCTAATTCAGACTGAAGGCTATTTCCTATGAAATAAATAGCAGCCACACAGAGTCCCACAATTAAAATTGCTACCCATTTAATTTTCATGAACTTTTCAAGTGAGCGTTGATAGCCTTCTTCCATCCATCGAAAGAAAGGTTCTGTTTTTAGATAAAACCATGAATGTCCCCTGGGATTTTTTCGCGTTAGTTTTACATTCAATACAGGAGTTAGCGTAAGCGATACAAAAGCAGAAATCAATACAGCTCCTGATACTACAATACCAAATTCACGGAATAGTCTTCCTACAAAACCTTCCAGGAAAATGATGGGTAGAAATACTACCGCCAACGTAATAGAAGTGGCGATGACGGCAAAATAAATTTCTTTAGATCCCTCTAAGGCTGCCTGCCATTTGTTCATCCCTTTTTCAATCTTCTTATAAATATTTTCTGTTACTACAATTCCGTCATCCACCACCAAGCCGGTGGCCAGTACAATGGCCAAAAGCGAGAGTACGTTTATGGTAAAGCCCATCAGGTACATGATGAAAAAGGCACCTATTAACGAAACAGGAATGTCAATTAAAGGACGTAGGGCGATGATCCAGTCTCGGAAGAATGCATAAATGATCATTACCACTAGTAAAAAAGAGATCATCAAGGTTTCTTCTACTTCCAAAATGGATTTCTTGATGAATCGAGTTTGATCTAATCCTACATCTAATCGAATATCCTCAGGAAGATCTTTTTTAATTTGTTCCAGCCTTTTATAAAATTCATTAGAGATGGATACGTAGTTAGAGCCGGGAAGGGGAATGATGGCAATGGCAATCATGGGAATCCCATTCCCTCTCATTAAGGTCTCTTCGTTTTCAGGACCTAAAATGGCTTCTCCTACATCACGAAGACGAACATCAGCACCTACTACATTTTTTATAATAAGGTTATTAAATTCTTCTTCTGTATTAAGTCGCCCAAAAGTTCTCACGGAGAGTTCGATGGCTGAACCGGCAATTTTTCCGGAAGGCAGCTCTGCGTTCTCTCTTGCCAAGGCCGCCTGTACATCTCCCGCGGTAATCTGACGAGCATTGAGTTTATTGGGGTCAAGCCAAATGCGCATGGCAAACCGCTTTTCTCCCCATATTTGAACACCGCTTACCCCCGGAATCGTTTGTAATCTTTCTACTAGTGCATTGGTAGCATACTCGGTGATCTGTAATTGATTTCGTTGCTCACTCTGTATCGTCATCGAAATGATAGGATCAGAACTGGCATCAGCCTTAGATACAACTGGAGGTGCGTCTAAATCAGCAGGAAGGGAACGTACAGCCTGGGAAACCTTATCTCGTACATCATTGGCAGCCGCTTCTAAATCTACCCCCAATTCAAACTCCACATTGATATTGCTGCTTCCGTTACTGCTGGAGGAGGTAATATTTTTGATTCCCGCAATACCATTGATGGCTTTTTCAAGAGGTTCAGTGATCTGTGTTTCAATAATATCAGGGTTTGCACCGGGATAGGAAGTTCTTACACTGATATTGGGGGGATCTATCGCAGGGTAATCGCGTACGCCTAAAAATTTAAAGCCAATTACTCCAAAAAGCACAATGATGATATTCATCACCACGGCTAGTACGGGTCTCCGCAAACTTAATTCGGCAATATTCATGGGGTGGGACTCTGGATTTTAGATACAGCTACATTATTGTCAGGGCGAAGACTCATTAAACCGGTAACGGCAATTGTATCATTGGGCTGGAGTCCTGACAAGATTTGAATTTTATCAGCACTTCTTACTCCTGTTATCACATCCGTGAAAACAGCTTTACCGTTTTTAATTACAATCACTTTTTTCCCTTTAGCCTGCGGTATGATGGATTGAGTTGGAACCAGGATTGCAGATGGGTCTGGATCAAAGGAGAGCTTTACCTTGGCAAAACTTCCTGGTAACACTGCTGCATCTGGGTTCATTATCTTAGCGCGTATTAATAAGCTTCTACTATTTTCTGTGATGGCTGATTCTGTAGCAGAAACTTTAGCAGTATACTCTCTTGGACTTCCTTCGGTTGTAAATTGAATCGGTTGCCCAATACGTAATTTATTGATGTATTTTTCTGGGATCGAAAAATCTAATTTCAGCTGATTAGTTTGGTTAATGGTGGAGATGATCGTGGAAGGACTTACAAAGGCCCCCTCACTTATATTACGAAGTCCTAGTCTTCCGCTAAAGGGGGCTCTGATTTCAGTTTTTGAGATAGTTGTTTTGATAATGCCAATATCCGCCTTTAGGTTATTTACTTGCAGCAAACTGATATCATAATCCTGTTGACTGATACCTTGGATTTTTAATAGTTGTGATTGACGCTCTTCGGTCTTTTGTGCCAATTGTAACTGCACCTCTAATTTGTGTAGTTGTGCTACCAGGTCTCCATCATAAAGTTTAACCAACAACGCTCCTTTTTCTACCAACCGACCTTCTTGCACGTTGAGGGTTACGATTCGGCCATTGATCTCAGGTTGAATAGCCACCGATTCATTGGCAGAAAGTGTACCAGGAATTTCTAGCGTTTCAGCATAGGGACTGGGTTGAATCACATAGGCCTCCACTTGAAGTTCTTTATTTTTATCACCGACCCCGGGTTTGTTTTGCTTAGGAGGTCCGCTCGAATCTTCACAGGCTACCACAAAGGTTAAAACGTAAAAAGTGAAGACATATACAATTTTTCTCATAAAGGAAAATTAGTCATTAAATGTAGTGAAGTCAGCTCAATCCAAATCGGCCTGTTAGACGTGAAATTCATATTATTCTTTCGTAGATGACTTGGCAATCAGGGTAGATTTAATCCAATGTGCTTTTTCGTCAAGCATTGTCAGCTCTTGTCCCAGTAAGTTCACGTGTCCCATTTTTCTCCCAGGGGAAGTTTTTTGCTTTCCATAGAGGTGAACAAAGGCTCCGGATTGCGAAAGTACCTCTGGTAGTCCCTCATATTCTACCGGACCCTGGTGAAACTCGGCTCCAATAATGTTAACCATTACCGAAGGACTCAATAGTTGAGTTGATCCTAAAGGCATTTTTAGTAGAATCCTCCAAAGCATGTCAAATTGTGAGCTAAGCGTTGCCTCAATGGTATGATGTCCGCTATTATGAACACGGGGTGCTGTTTCATTTACTAATACTTCTCCTGTATTGGAAACAAACATTTCAATGGCAAATACTCCTGGTGACTTGAACTTACTGATTAGATTTTTTGCTATTAGGGTAGCTTCTTCTAAAGTTTTTTCGTTTAGAGCAGCTGGGCAAAGTTGGTAATCAAGCAGGTTAAGACAACACCACTGGATCATATAATAACTTCT
>JBMSWW010000063.1:0-8127 GCA_049425065.1 Chitinophagaceae bacterium | reverse complement strand
AGCAAAATGGAGTGCCATTGAAGGGTGCTAAGTTTTATATCAGCGGACAAAACCTTCTTACGTTTACTAAAGCATGGGACGGATTTGACCCTGAAATCAATAGTGCCAATGCACAGTTTTATCCATTAATGAGAACTTTCACTTTTGGGGTTAATATTAATTTCTAACCTATAAAATTAGCAAGCATGAAAAAATTAGTATATATAGCGATGGCCTTGTCTGTGATAGGGTCTTCCGGTTGTAGGAAATTTCTTGATCGTCAGCCATTAGACAGCTCCTCTTCGGCAACCTTTATGCAAACTGCAGAAGAAATGGACCTTGTTCTTAATGGCGTGTATGCTTCTGCTTTCTGGCAATTCCCTAATAACACACCACTTTTATTCGCGATCGAAGCCACTACGGATATAGCAATTAAAAGAACTGGAAATGCAGAAGATCAGGTTGCTATGGGTGATGGAGGTCCCTTTTTGATAAGTAATTCATTACCCACTACTGCTTGGAGACAAGCGTACACTTTAGTTAATCGTGCTAATGTAATGATTTCAGGGATGGTAAAGGGAAAGGACAATGTGCCTGCATCACAGTATGGTCGCCTACGTGCTGAAGCTCTTGTATTAAGAGCCTGGGCTTACTATCATATCATGGGTTGGTTTGGTGATCCCATATTTTTTACCAAACCACTGGATCCATCCGAGTATGAAACTATTTCACGTACCTCTATGGATAAAGCCATTGATACATTGTATGCTGATCTTGATGAAGCCGTAGCTGGTTTTGATGCTGCGGGATCTTTGCCGGTTATACAATACGGTAGGGTGAATAAAGGGGTTGCCTTGGGGTTAAAAGCTCGCTTGGCTATGCTTAAGAAAGACTATGCTACTGCCAAAGCTGCCACTGAAGCAGTTATTGCTTCAAGAGGGTATGGTTTAAATCCTCGTTACACCGATTTATTTACTCTTTCTGGACAAAGAGCAAATGCCAATAGAGAGTTAATGTTTGTTCAGACTTATCCCACTGATGTATTAAATCCTCAGAATTGGTTAGCCGTTTTGACCATTCCTCGTCAAGTAGGAACTTCTCAAAGTAGTCATTTTCCAAGTCAGCAGTTGGTAGATATTTTTGAGGCTCGTGATGGTAAAAGAATTGATCAATCAGCAATTTATAATCCCGCCGCTCCTTCACTCAACAGAGATCCACGTTTGCGTTGGACTTTGTATATGCAAGGAGATACTATGGTGCATATGACTGCGAAATCTGCCTCTGGTTCATATGTGCAGCCCAAGGAAAGAACCATCTTTAATATCTATTCGAATATTCGTATCAAGTACAATTGGAATACAGGACGATATGATAATCTAACTAACAACATTGATTGGATCAATTATAGAAATTCGCCTTGGTTTGCCGGTGCTACAGGAAGTAGCGGAGGGGTAGGTTATGTGTGGAGAAAGTACATCGACTCTACGCAATACTCTTGGGAAACCAAGACCGGCTACATCAATATGCGCTATGCAGAGATTTTGCTCACTTACGCCGAAGCTAAAATAGAATTAGGAGAAATAGATGCCTCAGTACTTAGTGCTATCAATGCTGTGAGAGCTCGTGCAGGAATGCCTGCTGTAACGACTACAGCTGTTGATGCTTTGCGTGAACAGGTTCGTAGAGAAAAAGCCGTTGAGTTTGCGGCTGAGGGACTTCGCTTAATCGACCTTCGTCGTTGGGATTTATACACAACGGCTAACTCTATGCCAATAATTGGGGTGTCTTTAAATCCTTCAGATCCAGCTGCCACACCTGGTTTTGATAGCAATGGTTTACCCAACTACTCAACAGCAAGTATTGTGAAGCGTCTTAAAACAAGAAATCAAACTCGTGTAAATAGCAACGCCAAATACAAATTGTGGCCAATTCCACAAGGGGAGATTGACAAGAATAAAAACATTGTTCAGAATCCAGGTTGGCAATAAGAATTTCCACACATAGTCTTGGCAATAGACAATCAGGCTGTCCTTTCTAGGACGGCCTTTTTTTATTGGTAATTCTTATTCGAGGTGATAAATCAGTTCCCCTCCTTGCAATAATTTTTCATGGGTAACTGCAACACCCTTGAGCAGTTTACCGTTCAGGGTTACTTTCTTAATTGCGCTTTGGGGGTTTTCTTTTTTATTCTTAACAATGATATTGAGCGTCTTTCCATTGGGAAGGACTAGCTGTGCAGCATCAATGAGTGGAATACCAAAAACATATTCGCCGCCTGCGGGATTCAGTGGGTACATGCCCAGGCAAGTCCAAATAAACCAGGCACTCATTTGTCCGCAGTCATCATTTCCTGTAAGGCCATTGGGACCGGTTTTGTACATACTATCTGCGACTACCCTTAACCAGTATGCTGCTTTTTCAGGAGCGCCCAGTGCTGTGTACATATAAATGATATGATGACTGGGCTCGTTTCCGTGCGCATATTGTCCAATGAGACCTGAAACATCTACCGATACATTATCGCCATGTAGTTCAGAGGACGCTAGAAATAGATTATCTAGTTTTTGAATCAGCTTTTTTTTACCTCCATGTAATTGGGCAAATCCTGGTAGATCATGCGGCACAAAAAAACTATGTTGCCAGGCAGTACCCTCTATATATTGTCCTTCAAATCCATGCTCACTGAGGAGTGGGTCAAATGGCTCCACAAATTTTCCTTGACTGTTTTTGGAGCGAAAAAAACCAGTAGTTGGATCAAATAAATTTTGATAGGAACGGGCTCTTTTCATAAAAAGAGCATAGTCTTCTTGGCGGCCTAATTTTTTAGCTACTTGTGCGATGCACCAGTCGT
The DNA here is from genome assembly GCA_049425065.1 of Chitinophagaceae bacterium. Taxonomy (GTDB): domain Bacteria; phylum Bacteroidota; class Bacteroidia; order Chitinophagales; family Chitinophagaceae; genus JJ008. The sequence continues at coordinate 5,297 of JBMSWW010000063.1, read as the reverse complement.
CATACGCATATTCCAACGTAATAGTTACACTCCATCCATGTTTATCCTGGGGGAGATAACCAAATTGGATATATTCTTGCGTACCTCGTTGTTGCTGAAAAGCACTTTTTTTCATAGCTTGATAAGCTTCTTCTGCGTTGATACTCGGGTGATTTTTTAAAATCGCATCTGCCAGAATCGGAATGGTATGATAGCCCGTCATGGTATTGGCTTCCCAACTATAGATATCCCACACGGGTAGTAGCCCCGTGTCTTCGTAAAAAGCCAACATGCTGTTCAACATATCTGCATGCCTGGAGGGTTGTGTAAAACTGAACAAAGGATGTAAGGCTCTGAATACATCCCACTGAGAAAAGATCGTGAATTTATTGTCTCCTTTTTGAAAGTATTGATACTTGTTGTTATAGGTTTTATAGGCCTTGTCCCTGTCTGAACTTATAATGGGGGCCAAGCAGGTTCTATATATAGCGGTATAAAATTTGGTAGCCATTTCATGATGTCTGGTGTCAATCTTTATTTTTTGCAATTCTTTTTCCCAACTTTTTTCTGCGGTGATGGCTACTTGATCAAAATTGGAGGGTTCTTGGTGAGTAGATTCCAGTAATGCTTTCTCTACACTTACATGACTAAGCGAAACGCTCATGTGTAGGGCAGATGGGGTATTAAAGCGAAGTGCCACTTTTACTTTTTTACCTTCAGCTCGTTGCTGCTTTTGAATAGAGTCTTCAATAAAAAAATAATCTATAACTGGCAAATTGAATTTAGCAGCGAAATACACTTTTTGTCCCTTTGCCCAGCCCGTTGAATAACGATATCCCACTAAGGTGTAGGGGTCCAATAATTCAAGCATGCCATGAGTGGGAGCATCCCAATTGATAGCAAATCCCATATCAAAACGGAGCCACCCTTGTAGTGATGGGAATTGATATCGATGATAGCCTGTTCTTTCATTAGCGGTTAATTCAACATTTACTCCGTTGCCCATCATGACCTGGTAATAGCCTGGCTTTGCGGATTCGTTTTTATGGTCAAAGGGAATTTTAATACGAGTAGCCATGCTACCCACGGTGTCAGTGAGCGGTAATACGGAAATATCACAGGCATCTCCGATTCCTGTGCCACTTAAATGGGTGTGACTAAATCCTGCAATAGTTTTACTGCTGTAATGATAACCTGCACACCAGTCCCAACCTTCATCACCATTGTCAGGGCTTAGTTGCACCATGCCAAATGGAATCGTAGCGCCTGGGTAAACATGTCCATGTCCTCCGGTGCCCAAAAACGGATCTACGAATTTTGTGAGTTGTTGTGCGTTAATACGTAGGAGGCTTAATAACAACAGCCCGGTAAAATAAAGTCGCATAATTTATTATTTAATAAAAGGGTACTGTCCGCTGAACCAGGAGGGGATGTCTTTGATTCCTTCGTAGAAAAAGAAAGACTCGCCTTTTAATCCGTTATTTCGATTGGCTTGAATTATCTGGCTCAACATCCCTGCCGAGGCAACATAGGTTCCTGACTTTAAAATAATTCCTGGATAAAGGGGGATATTATTATTTCGATGTAAGTTTTTTTGTTGAATGATAAGGCTATTGTACGCATTGATATCATAGCGATAACATTGGGGAATCACCGCATCTACCCAGGAGCTATCTACCCAAGTAGGCCAGTCTTGTAAATATTCGTTAAGCCCAAATGGGTAGGGACTTGGCGACATGGTAAATTGAATAGTGGGTTTTAATGTTTTTACTTCATGTCGAAGTCTTTTCAAAAACTGGTTCAATTTTTTGGCTCTCCAAGAAACCCAGGCTACCTCTGCAAAGTTAGTGGGCGGGGTGTTTCCTGCGTTTTCTTGTTGATAGAGAGAAACAGTGTAAGAATCATAGCCTCCGGAACTGGGCATGGCAGGTAAGCGATCATCACCTTGCACTCCATCTACATTGTAAATGGAGACTACTTCTTTAAATAAACTGATCATAAAATCTTGTACCTCCGGGTGAATTCCATTTAACCAGTCGAAGCCATTTTTCACTACTAAATTTCCTGCTTGATCTTTTGCGGCCCAGTGAGGTTTGGCAGCTACAATGGCACCTCCTGCAGCGCTATAGGAAGAGGAGAATCCATATTCAAACCAAGCATGCACTTTTAACCCAACTGCATGGGCTTCCTCAATGCATTCTTGTAAGGGATCTCTGCCGGAAAATCGTTCTAATATCGGTTTTCCTATCAAGGAATTCATCACGGTACTTGGGTAGATGGTGCGGGCATTGATATACACTACCACAAAAATATTATTGATGCCAGCCGCCTTACAATTACTTACCATTTGGCGAATCATGTCACGGCTGTCTAGGGCGGTGCTAGCCGTTGTGGTTACCCATACTCCTCTTAGTGCTGTGGAGTCCCAAGCGGGTACGGGTCGAGTTATTGGAGGGACTGTTGATTTTTTCTTACAAGCTATCAGCAAGACGCAGCTGATGAATACCATAAAAAAAAGACGAAAATTAGTGGCGGGGGACCCGTAAAGTAGGCGCATGGAGTAACTGGAAATTTAGTGCAAGCAATTTGCTAATCTATTTAAATAATATTATAAATTCACAAAAAGTTAGTAAAATAATTTATTTACTGAACCAACCTCTAAAACCAAATTGCTTGCAAAATTTGAATACTTCTTCTAAGAGTCCACTTCGCTGGATTCCCTCCACTTGGTTCGCCATGGGATTGCCCAATTTAATACTGAGCGGCACCACCGTTTCACTTCTATATCGAAGTATGGGATACTCTGATGCCCAGATCGCTTTTTGGACGGGTGTTATTATACTCCCTTGGAGTTTCAAGCCCTTGTGGGGGCCTTTTATGGAGTTGTATCGAACTAAAAAGTTCTATGTGTATACCTCACAGGGGTTATGTGGTCTTCTATTGGCGGTAGCTGCGCTTACTATGTATAGTGATGATTTTTTTCCGCTGTCTATTACTTTATTTTTTTTAACCGCTTTCTTTGGAGCCACACAGGATATAGCTGCCGATGGGCTTTACTTAAAAGAACTTTCTGAAAAATTGCAGGCAAAATACGTAGGCTGGCAAGGTACATTTTACAATGTGGCCAAAGTATTTTCAAATGGATTTATGATTTTTTTTGCCGGACTAATGATTCCTATATTGGGAGATAAAAATAGTTGGGCGATTGTGTTAGGGGTGTATGCAATGGTCATGTTATTATTGAGTTTTTACAATCGTAAAGTGCTTCCGAAAGGAGGAGAAGCTCCAGTGATAGTCAATAGCGCTGCTGTATGGAATATGCTGAAGGATGTAATTGTTAGTTTTTTCCAGAAAAAATATGTGTCCGCTGGTATTTTGTTTATTGTTCTCTACCGTTTTGCGGAAGGGCAGGCTATTAAAATAATGCCGTTGTTTTTAAAATCCAATCGTGAACAAGGGGGTCTCGGTCTTGATGAGGCTACTGTTGGTTTACTGATAGGAGTCTATGGCTCATTATCATTTGTAGTAGGCTCTTTGTTGGCTGGATATTTTGTGGCTAACAAAGGTCTTACTCGTAAAACATTAATGATTCTATGTAGTTTTTTCAATCTTCCTTTTGCGGCATATGCCTATTTGGCCGCTACGCAAACTACCGATCTATGGGTGATTGGGGCGGCGATCTCTCTTGAACATTTCGGCTATGGATTTGGTTTTATAGGACTGATTCTATTTATCATGCAACAGCTGGCGCCCGGAAAATACCAGATGGCGCACTATGCTTTTGGAAGTTCCCTTACTTATTTGGGTTATACGTTGGCCTCTATGATCAGTGGGGTGATCAGTGATTCAATGGGCTATCAACAGTTTTTTGCCTGGGTACTAGTCTCCACGATTCCTGCATTTTTGGTAAGTTGGTTTGTCCCTTTAAAACCAAATTCTACGAATCCCTAAATAAACTTTTATGCTTATCACTGGTACGTTCATAGATGAGATCAGTCATGACATCCCCCATCAAAATTGGGGACCCGAAGAATGGGAGCTGGATTTTCAGCACATGAAAAAAATGGGTATTGATACCGTGATTATGATCCGCAGTGGATACCGGGATTTTATCACTTATCCCTCTGACTATTTAATTAATCAACTAGGATGCTATACGCCTCCCATTGATCTGGTGGATTTGTATCTACGGCTGGCAGATAAATATGAAATGCAATTCTATTTTGGGTTATATGATAGTGGCAAATACTGGGATACTGGAGATATGCAGCATGAAATAGATATTAATCGATTTGTGATCGATGAGGTATGGAAGCAATACGGGAATCATCCATCTTTTAAAGGCTGGTATTTGAGTATGGAAATCAGTCGTAAAACCAAAGGAGCAATCGAGGCGTTCCGTGCCCTAGGTAAACAATGCAAAGAAGTGAGCGGAGGGCTACCTACCTTGATTTCGCCTTGGATAGATGGAACAAAAGCGGTAATGGCTACGAGTAAAAGTTTGACGAAAGAGGATGCGGTTTCCTTACAAGAACATGAGCGGGAGTGGAATGAGATTTTTGATGGGATACAAGGGGCAGTAGATGCCGTGGCATTTCAAGATGGGCATATAACTTATCATGAATTAGATGATTTTTTCTCGGTGAATAAAAAATTAGCCGATCGCTATGGGATGCATTGTTGGACAAACGCAGAAAGTTTTGATCGTGACATGCCCATCCGTTTTTTGCCTATCAAATTTGAAAAACTTCGCTTGAAGCTAGAGGCAGCTGCCAGAGCAGGGTATGATAAGGCTATCACGTTTGAGTTCTCTCATTTTATGAGTCCTCAGTCTGTATATGGGGCTGCTCATCATCTTTACAATCGATATCAAGAGTTTCGACAAGAACGCTTGCATAAAATCAAACTATGATAAGGATTTTCTTAGTGGCCTCCGTTTTTTTTTACAGCCCATTACTGCTGAAATCTATACTCTTTGCTCAGTCTTCTTCTGCGGAGCCAGTACGAGGAACCTGGATTACCAATGTAGGAAGCGAAGTGTTACATTCAAGAGCTAATATAAAAAAGGCGGTTCAGCAATGTCATGATAATGGACTCAATCACATTTTTGTAGTTGTTTGGAATGGGGGATATACGTTATACCCAAGTTCAGTACAGGAAACTTATATTGGCATACGTCAGCATCCTGATTTTCTGGGTCGTGATCCTTTACGAGAAATTATGGAAGAAGGACATGCCTTGGGGCTAAAAGTTCATGCATGGTTTGAATTTTGGTTTTCCTATGCATACAAAGACAGCAACAACCTTTGGTTGCAACG
>JBMSWW010000062.1:0-8268 GCA_049425065.1 Chitinophagaceae bacterium | reverse complement strand
CATATTTTTCAATATCATCTTCCGAAACAGCTTTTCTGTCGCCCAGGTTTAAAATTAATTTTTCCAGCTCATTATCTATCCTCTGCAAATCATTTCCTATGTGATCGGTAAGTAATGCCAGTGCCTTGGGATCAATAGCCAGTCCTTTATTTTTAATTAGTTCAACTGTCCACTCCCGCAGATCTCGCTCATTCATTTTTTTAACAGACAGAATCTCCCCTTTTTCTTTGATCAGCTTGGCAAATTTTCGTCGACTATCCAGCTTCTTTTCTTTATAGCCAATTACCAAAATCGTAGAGCTGAGTGGGTTCTCCAAATACGATTCTAGCTTGTCAATATCGCGCATATGCTGCGCTTCTTTAATCAATACCACTTGGCGTTCAGCGAACATAGGATAGCGTCTACAAGCATTGACCACATCGGGCCAGGAAGCATCACGCCCATAGAATACAGTGAGGTTGAAAGAGGCCTCAGATTCGGGTAATAAATGATGTTCGGCGTAATTAATGAGTTTATCGATAAAATACTCCTCCTCCCCCTCAAGCCAATACACCGGCTTGAATCGACTTTTTTTCCAATCAGCAAGAATGGCGGAGGCACTCATAAGAAGCTAAATTACATGGGCTTTATTGAAATTGGGCATTCCGACTGGGATAATTGAAACATTATTTTAGGAATTATTTCACAGCCCTCGGAAATGCTTTGAGTAATTTGCGAGGGTTGTTAATTAAATATATAAAATATGACGGACGCCATTTACAATTTTCCTTCTAGCGAGAACCCCAAAAAAAAGAATCGAATCATTTTATTACTCGCCATTGCACTAGCAGGAAGCTGGATTTATTTTCTATGGGACCAAAGCAATAAAAAAGATACCATTACAAGCCAAACCACTACGATTGAAACACTGGGCACTGAAAAGGCGGCTGTTCAGCGGGAGTTTGACCAAGCCTTGGCAAGACTAGATTCTGTAAACACTAAGAATAGCTTGTTGCAAGAGCAGCTAAACGAACGTCAAAAAGAAATTGAGCAAAGTAAAACAGCGATTCGTAAAATCCTCAATGATCGCAATGTCACTCAAAATGAGCTGGCTGAGGCCCGTTCTTTGGTTACCGAATTAAATAACCGTATTGCGAGTCTGGAGGCCGAGGTTATTCGATTAACCGGAGAAAATCAGGCACTTACAGAAGCCAACACAAATCTTCAAGGAGAGAAAACAGCCTTGCAAGGCAACCTACAACGAAAACAGGCTGAAAATGAGGCCCTTTTCAAAACAGTGGATATAGGTTCCACTTTCAGCGCTTCTTCTATTCAAATTGCCAGCATAGACGTTCGTAAGAGCGGCAAAGAACGTCTTACTTCTTCAGCAAAAAGAGTTGACAAACTGCTGGTGAGTTTTGACGTAGAGAACAGAATTGCAAATTCTGGTCCAGCGGACATGTATTTGATCTTGACAGGTCCTGATGGAAAAATTATCGGACAAGAGAACAATATTCTTATTACAAGAGAAGAGGGCGAACGTCGTTTTTCCGAGCGATTGACCGTAAATTATGAAAAGGGAACCAGGCAAAGAGTAGAGTTTCCCATTAAAGGCGAGAGTTTCCAAAAGGGAAATTACAGAATGGAAATCTATCATAATGGATTTAGAATTGGCCAAAGCGTAAGACCCCTAAAATAAACTTCAGTTCATACAAGCTACTAAAAAAGAGGTCCCGCCAATTGGCGGGACCTTTGACTTATAACCCGATATTTTACTGCTGCCTCAATTGAAGCAGTTCTTACTAGAACAGATTAAATCCGTAGCTCACGTAGTACAGTCCACCAACATAGGGGCTACCGAAACCAGTGCGCTGATAATTATTAGCAATATTTGTACCACCTACACGGAAAGTACTCTTTGGGTTATTAGCAGGACGGTATGTGATTTGAGCATCCCACCATCCGAAAGCAGGCAAAGTTCCAGTTACGAAAGTTCCTTCATAATAGTTACGATCTTGCCACTTGTAGACCACGTTAAATCCAAAGTTCTTGTACACATTTTCATTGCGCAACCCAATATTCACACGATACTTAGGAGCGTTGAAATAGGTGACAACATTTGGATCTGCATCCTGTAATTGATCTGAGTAAACGTTACCATACACTACATATTTCTTGGTCCACTGGTATTCAAAACCTACCCCCCAACCAATTGACTTCACAACATTTTCAGAGTTTTGAGTGTAAGAAAGGTTGCTACTAGTGAAGGGAGAATAAAGGTCAGAATTAGCACCCGTACGAGACTGCACTAAAGCTACACCCACTAAGAAATCTTCATAACGGCTATAATATGCGTATGCATCAACCAATAATTTCTTACCGATAACACCCTTATATCCAATCTCATAAGATTTTACAGTTTCGGGCTTCACTTCTTTGTAACGAGCGCGAACCAAACGAGAAGAGTCAGCAATTCCACCAGCACGGTAAGCCAATACACTTGCCGCAGTATATCCAGGACGAGTGGAGTTCAACTTGTAGTAGTCTTGGAACTGAGGTAAGCATCCCATCAAAGTGCCAGAACCGGTAACTAAACTGATATATTGGTTTTGATTGGTAGGGAAACGATAAGCAGTTTGGTAAGAAAGACGCACAAAATTTTCTTTAGCCACTTTTACTAAGGCTGAAACACGTGGAGTGAATTTACCTTCAAAGTTGGTTTGTTTGTCGTAACGACCAGAAGCCGTAATCGTTAAAAAAGTATTGATCTTTTTCTTCATCTGTACAAATCCACCATATTCATTGATTCGGATCAATTGTGCGGTATCAGCGAACAATGTTCCCTGAGAGTTTAATACCCACTGCTTCCAAGTAGTTCCTGCCATGATCTCTACTTTATCAGAGAATCCGATCATATCAGAAATATTGAATTGAGATTCTGCCGCATAAAGGTCCGTTTTATCAAGGAAAAGGGCGCCCCCTTTACTGATAGGAGTACTCTTAATTTTAGCCACTACATCATTATAAGCGGTAGTGCCTGGTACTAATCGAGTAGCATCCGCAGAAGCTCTTGCAGCCTGGTGCAATTGGAAATCACTAGCCAAAGGACCATTTAAGCGACGACCTTCAGAGAAGGTAGCGATATAAAGAGGGAACCACTGAGAACTGGGACGTGCTGTTTCATTCAAGAAAGCACCAAGGGCTGAACCATTATAAGACTGTCCGGCATTTTCCTGTGTAGTGTAGGCACGTACATACCAATTTTTATGACGAAGTTCAAGTTTGTGTTGTCCCATACTCAGGTTACGCAGAGAGTAACGATCAGCACCAGTATAAACTGTAGTGCCATTACCTATGTAAGTATTGAAAGACAACTCCAGGTTATCAGTGAACTTGTAATGAATTCCTCCGTTGAAACGAACATTCAATGTGTTATAATCAACTAATTGTCTTTCTTCATAACCGGTACGAGAAACAGTACCCTTGTTAAAATAGTTGTTACGAAGACCTAAATAAAAAGGCATCATATTTTGTACAGTGGGCCGAAGAGCGGCAGGGAATAATCCAAGAAAACCAGCCAATTGAGCATTGGAAGGATACATAGGATTACCAATAGCTGTAAAGTATCCGTTAGCTGCGTTAACTACATCTAAAGCACCTCCTGTAGCAGCCAGTACCCCTCTACGAGTAGACTCCTGCACAAAAAGAGAGAAAGAGTTCATATTCGCACTGGTCTCGTCACCATAAATATTGATACCATTGAAATCAGAATTGCTGGTTCGGTTTCCAGGAACCAATGAACTTAAGATACCAATCTGTGCTTTGTTACGGTAGTCTTGCGCTTCCCAGTCAGAACCTTTTACCATTGACATCGCTAACTTGATAGCTAACTTATTCTTATAGGCTTTTGCCCAACGGAAAGACCAGTCATAGAAAGGAGACGCATTGCGTTGTTTTTGATCAACGTGCATAATTCCTTGCTTAACATTATAGCTAAGTCCTTGGTATTTGAAAGGATTCTTAGTATTGATCAATACAGTACCGTTCATACCGCCTGAACCATAAAGTGCGGATGAAGCACCAGACAGCACTTCCACACTTTCTACATCCAAATCAGAGGGTCCTACCATGCTTCCAACGGCAAAGTTCAAGCCTGGTGCCTGGTTGTCCATACCATCCATTAATTGGTTTAAACGGTTGTTACCACTGCTAACAAAGCCACGGGTAGTTACGGTGCGGAAAGTAAGACTAGCTGTATGCACGTCTACTCCTTTCAAGTTACCAATAGCTTCATAAAAATTGGGAGCTGCCACATTACGAAGCGTAGTAGAACTTAAACGCTCAACAGTAACAGGAGATTCCAGTAAACGAGTAGGAGTACGTGTAGCTGAAACGACTACCTCTTGACCCAACGACTCATTCACTTTAAAATCTACACTAACGGGATCATTCGCACTGGACACAGTCACCTCTTGGTCTTGATATCCAATTGAACTAAAGACAAGCACAACAGGCAGTTTAGCAACACTGATAGTGAACTCACCATCGGCATTGGTATAAGTACCTTGTGAAGTTCCTTTTACGGCGACGGAAACCGCGGGAACCACCTCTTTGGAACTACTGCTTCGTACGGTTCCTTTAACGGTAACTGTTTGAGCATAAGCAGCAAAGGTGATTAATAGGGCCGCCAACGAAGAAGCTAGAAATCGGTAGCTTTTTCTCATAAATGGGAATTTTGGTTTTAAATAGGTCGGAAAAATAAGCATTGTGGCGGGACTGTAAAAATTTAATTTTTAAGGTGAAAGGATAATTTGTTGAAATCTGAAAAAGCCTGAAATGCCGGATCTCCCATTGCCTGCTTATTTTCGGGATATGACAGCATTTTCCTTCCCTGGTCAGACCGGGTTTTACAGCGGTAAAGTAAGAGATGTGTACAGCATTGGCCAGGACTGGCTAGTAATGGTCGCCTCTGACAGAATTTCAGCTTTTGACGTGATCTTACCCAGACCGATCCCATTTAAAGGGCAGGTACTGAACCAGATAGCCGCCCATATGCTGGAGGCTACCCGGGACATTTGCCCCAATTGGCTGGTTACCTCCCCTGCCCCAATGGTCTCCATCGGCAAACGCTGTGTTCCCTTTAAAATTGAAATGGTGGTTCGAGGACACCTTACAGGCCATGCCTGGCGTACCTACCAATCTGGCCTTAGAACCCTTTGCGGGGTACCCCTGCCGGAGGGACTAAAAGAAAACGACGCCTTCCCTTCTCCCCTGATTACCCCCAGTACCAAGGCCACAGAAGGACACGATGAGGATATCAGTGAGGAAGAAATACTCCGTCAAGGATTGGCCAGTGCGGAGGAATGGAGTCAATTGAAAAACTACGCCCTGGCCCTTTTTGAACGAGGCCGAAAAATTGCTCAGGAGAAAGGCCTGATTTTAGTAGATACAAAATATGAGTTCGGAAAAATTGGTGATACTATCTATTTGATGGATGAAGTGCACACTCCTGACAGTTCCCGTTATTTTTTTGCAGAGGGATTTGAAGAAAGACAGCATAAAGGAGAAAGACAGCCACAGCTTAGTAAAGAATTTGTACGCGAATGGCTGATAGCTAACAATTTCATGGGAAAGGAAGGTCAAGTAGTTCCTGAAATGAGTGACGAATGGGTGAACACCATCTCCCAGCGCTATATTGAACTATATGAAAAAGTCATTGGGCAAAAATTCATTCCCGCCCCTTTACCCCAAGAGGAAATATTTACTAAAACTGTGGAGACTTTGCAAAACTTAGTGTAAAAACTTCTTACTTTTTAATCGATAGATCTCTTAAGCGGTTTCTGGACTTATTAAAGATGTGTTGCCCCCGGTCAATCCCTTTTCGTAATTGTTTTCTTCGTTCATCGGGCAAGGAAAGAGTTTCTTTACATTCCGACGAGCAACAACCTTCCATTATAGCTGCGCAGTCAGCGCACTGGATAAACAATAGATGACACCCGTCATTCTTACAATTAGTATGTGTATCCGCTGGACTACCGCACTGGTGACAATGGGCAATCACATCCTCACTTATTTTTTCGCCCAACCTTTCATCGAAAACAAAGTTCTTTCCAATGAAATAATTAAGCAACCCTTCTTCTTTGATTTTACGGGCATAATTAATAATGCCACCCTCTAAGTGAAAAACATTCGTGAACCCTTTGTGCAACATGTAGGCTGATGCTTTTTCGCAACGTATACCCCCCGTACAATACATTAAAATGGTAGCATCTTTTTTATCTTTTACCATATCCACTGCCATGGGCAATTGCTCACGAAAAGTATCGGATGGAACTTCTAAGGCCCCTTTAAAATGCCCGACTTCATATTCGTAGTAATTGCGCATATCCAATATGATAGTATTGGGATCCGCAGCCATGCGATTGAATTCTTCTGCAGTAGCATACTTGCCTTTATTGCGCATGTCAAAATTGGGATCTTCAATTCCGTCAGCCACTATTTTACGCCGAACTTTAATATCCAGCACAAAAAATGACTTTCCATCATCGTCAACAGCACTATTTAACCGAAGTCCATTCAACGGTTCAATGGCGTAAAGGGCGGTTTTAAACATCTCCAGATTATGCGTCGGCACGCTAATCTGCGCATTGATCCCTTCCTCCGCTACATAAATTCTTCCTAATACACCTAGATGATTGAATTGGCTGTATAGGTGATTTCTGAATTGCTTGGGATCTTCAATGTGAAAATAACAGTAAAAAGAGATAGTAGTTCTGGGGGTGGGGTCATTAGCCACACGCTCCTTTAGTTCCTTGCGGGAAATACGATTATGCAACGCTGCCATGTGAATGAATTTTAGTTATTAAAACCCCAATTACCGGTTGGGCAAAATTCTAAAGCGATGCAAAGTTAACTTAAATTACCGAATGGTGGGACCTTTAAACCCTAAGCGAAATCCTGTAAGAAGAGGCTGCCCTGGCTGACGCGCCATCACATAATCAATGCGTAATTGTTTAAAGATATTATCGAAACCTAAAAACCATTCCACGTGTTTTCGGGTTTCATCCACATAACAAGTATTGAGTCCGAGTACTAGATAAGCACCTGTTTTACGAATCAACGGAATCTTATTGGTAATAAATCCGCGAAGATTATACTCTACATGTCCTAACACATATAATGATTCACTATTGCTTAACTTGTAAATAGGCAGTAATTGAAAGCTATTTAAATAGGCCGTAGCAAGCGGAGAAATATTTCCATTGAAGTGAGCAAGGTCTGGAACGGGAACATGGGTCTTATTCAAGAAGCCACCCACCCCTGCTCGGTATTGTAATTGTCCTTTTAATTTAAAATTAAAGGCATCAGAAATTTCAAGTTTCCATTTAGCAAATTGAGCATCACTACCTAAGAGCGTATTAAAGGCCTTGTTAATTTGTAATTTAAAAATGGGTTTATTGGAGCCAATATTTACGATACGCTCAGGCAATTCAATGTAGCGACTTCCGGGTTGCCAACGTAATGAAACAATCGCTTGCGCTACTTGATGATGAGTAATGTTAGCAGCTGTTAGCTCCACCGGAAAATTAGGTGTGTAGCTTCTGTCTTTTCTGTCTATCCAGGTATAATTGGTACGATTATCCAGCGGCATTCGGTCTTGATACTGCAAGCTGGCATTCAAAGTAAGTCCGGCTCTTAAACCAGCCGAATAACTTATCCGAAAAAAATGGGCCTCATAAGATTTGATCCGGTTTTCTTCATAGAGTAAAGAAGAAAGTGTATTCCCCTGCTCCGTGATGGGGCTTTGTGAATTAAACTGAAAAACTTGTTTACCTAAAGAGAGACTAATGGATCGACGCAACTTAGATCCGAAATTATAAACAAACGCCGTACTGGGAGAGAAATGCCTATTAGCAAATCCATAACGAAGGGTAAGATTACCGGAAAGGCTTCTGCGAGAGGCTCCTGCTGAATCTAATTTTCGCTGCCAGGATAATCTGGAATTAAATAACCACCCCTCGGCTGGATTAAAATTCACTTGCTCCAACAAAGAGTTCAAGGAAAGTTGAAATTTGTCTGCCTTGCTGTAAAGAGTTTGACCCGTCAAGAGCAATTTGGGGAGCGTGAACTTATTTCTGATTTTATTCAGTGAATCCAAGTAAACCGGTGATTGTCGCAATTTCTCTAAACTGTCTTTCTTTACATAATCTCGCAATTCATCTTCCAATAAAGGAATGGGCCTGATCTTTTCCCAATCAGCTATGGAACGCTTGTTAGAGCTATCCTGAT
>JBMSWW010000061.1:0-8291 GCA_049425065.1 Chitinophagaceae bacterium | reverse complement strand
TGCATTTATCACCATGAGCGAAAAAGTACAACGCGATCTTTTAACCTTCAATACTAATAAGCCCTCGGATTTAGTAGCCCATCCTCTTTATGATAATTTTGGAGAAGGGGTTAGTAAAGAGATAGCCCGTGACTATCTACAACTTGATCCTAATGAAAAGATCATTTTATTCTTTGGCTTCATTCGTAAATACAAGGGACTAGACCTATTACTGGAAGCCATGAGCCACCCAAGGATTAGTGCTGCCGGAATTAAACTATTAATTGCCGGAGAATTTTATGAAAATCCCGAAGCATATCATTCGCTGATTGAAAAGCTCCAGCTGCAAGGTCGCCTGATCCTTAGAACTAACTTTATACCAGACTCAGAAATAAAATACTATCTCTGCGCAGCAGATGCCGTAGTACAACCCTATCGCAATGCCACGCAAAGCGGAGTAACGCCCCTGTCTTACCATTTTGAAAAACCCATGTTAGTTACCAATGTGGGAGGACTTCCTGGTTTGGTACCCCATGAAAAGGTGGGTTTAGTATGCGAACCCAATTCGTCCGCAATAGCAACGGCTATTTTACGTTTCTATGATTTAGGAGAAGCTCATTTTCTCCCAGATATCAAAAAGGAAAAAATAAAATACAGTTGGACCACCATGGTAAATAGCATTGTAGCGTTGTCAAAACAAGTGTCGAAATGATGAATCGAAGTATTCTTTTTTTAACAGTAGTCTTCATTACTCTTCAAAGTAATGCGCAGGAAAGAACATTTGATAAACACCTCAACAAATCCTCATTAGAGATACTATTACTAAAAGAGGATAGTCTCAAAGAATACGCTACTTACTTAAATACGGATAGCTTACCGGAAGACCGGATGGTTTCAGATTCGATCTTTACCAAAATATTAGTTAGAGCCCTGCAAGTCCCCCACTCTTTTTATTTTCCTTTTGACTCAGTGCTGGGGATTTCCAAACGCTATGCGCCAGACTCTAGTTTTCGCATTTTTACCTGGACAATTTCATTCGATGACTATTACTGCCGACAAAAAGGGGCCATTCAACTTCGTACCAGCGATGGAAAATTAAAATTGTTTCCGCTACGCGATGTTTCAGAGTTCACCAACAATGCAGAAGATTCTGTGCGCACAGCAAAAAACTGGATCGGAGCCACTTATTATAACATCATCAAGACTACTTATCAGAACAAACCCTATTATACACTTTTTGGCATTGATCCCAACAATGCCATGAGCACCATGAAATGGATGGAAGTCTTGCACTTTAATGAAAAAGGAGAACCTCTCTTTGGAGGTCCCTTCTTCTCCTATGAGAGAGACAGCGTTCCCCAACCTGCCAAATACCGTATTCATCTGGAATATAAAAAAGATGCGAGAGTATTGATGGACTATATTCCAGACTTAGACATGATCCTGGTAGATCATCTGATATCTGAAAACGATGATCCCAAGAACTTATGGACCTATGTTCCGGATGGAGATCAAGAAGGATTTAAATGGGAAAATGGACAATGGATACACATCAACAAGGTTTTCACCTTAAAACTGCAAGATGGCCAAGCTCCCCTAGAAAAACCAATTAAAGAGCAGGGATTTCCCTCAAAAATTCCTCCCCGATAAAATTAAGTAAGTAAGAAATTACTCGTCGAGTTTAAGAACGGCCAGGAACGCTTCCTGCGGAACTTCTACGTTTCCAATCTGACGCATTCTCTTTTTACCCTCTTTCTGTTTTTCCAAAAGCTTACGCTTACGGCTGATGTCTCCCCCATAACATTTAGCAGTAACATCTTTTCGCATAGCCGATATGTTTTCGCGGGCTACTACTTTCGCACCAATAGCCGCTTGTATCGCAATCTGAAATTGTTGACGAGGTAACAATTCTTTTAGTTTTTCGCAGAGCTTACGACCAAAGTCTTGAGCACGACTACGGTGAATCAACGCAGAAAGCGCATCCACTTTGTCGCCATTCAATAAAATATCCATCTTACAGATATCACTCTCTCGGTAGCCAATTGGATGATAATCGAAAGAGGCATAGCCACGTGTCTGCGACTTTAATTTATCATAAAAGTCAAAAACGATCTCTGTCAAAGGCATTTCAAAGATCAACTCTACCCTAGTGGGAGTCAGATAGCTTTGATTCACCAAGATTCCTCTTTTACCCAAACATAAGGTCATGATATTACCGATGTAATCAGGCTTTGTGATAATCTGCGCTTTGATATAGGGTTCATCAATATGATCGGTCTTAACAGGATCAGGGAACTCCGTTGGGTTGTTTACAATCACTGTCTCGCCCTTAGTGGTAGTTGCAATAAAGCTTACGTTCGGTACCGTAGTAATTACTGTTTGATTGAACTCACGCTCTAGTCGCTCCTGGATAATTTCCATGTGTAGCATTCCTAAGAATCCACAACGAAATCCAAAGCCCAGGGCCTGCGAGGTTTCTAATTCAAACGTAAGTGAAGCATCGTTTAATTGCAATTTATCCATGCAGTCACGTAGCTCCTCAAATTCATCGGTTACTACTGGGAAAATTCCGGCAAATACCATGGGCTTTACTTCCTCAAATCCTTTGATTTGTTCAGGATGAGGATTGGAAGCCAGTGTGATGGTATCTCCCACCTTTACCTCCTTGGCGTTCTTGATTCCGGTAATAATATATCCTACGTCTCCGGTCTTTACTTCATTTTTCTCGGTCATTTTCAACTTAAGGATCCCCACCTCATCGGCAATGTACTGTTGTCCTGTAGACACAAATTTGACCAGATCACCTTTTTTAATAGACCCGTTCAGAATACGGTAATAAACTATAATCCCGCGAAAGGAATTAAATACGGAGTCAAAGATCAAGGCCTGTAAAGGTGCTTCCGGATTGCCCTTGGGGGCAGGAATGCGTTCCACAATGGAGACCAACACCTTATCGACCCCTAACCCAGTTCTTCCACTGGCATGTAAAATATCCTCTCGCTTACAACCGATCAGTTCCACGATTTGATCTTCAACTTCCTCGATCATAGCCCCGTCCATATCAATCTTATTGATGACAGGAATGATCTCTAAATTATTATCAATTGCGAGGTATAAATTACTGATTGTCTGCGCTTGAATACCCTGTGTAGCATCTACCAAAAGCAGACATCCTTCGCAGGCGGCTAAGGCTCGGCTCACCTCATAACTGAAATCTACGTGGCCGGGGGTATCGATCAAATTCAGGGTATAATCCAGTCCATCAGAATGACGATAATTGATCTGAATGGCATGGCTTTTAATAGTAATGCCTTTTTCACGCTCAAGATCCATATCGTCCAGCACCTGATCCATCATATCGCGGTCGCTAATGGTACCTGTGCTTTGTAATAAACGGTCTGCCAGGGTAGACTTCCCGTGGTCAATATGAGCAATGATGCAAAAATTACGAATGTTCTTCATGGAGCTTTTTCCTCTTTTTTCAGAGCGGCAAAGGTAGGTTTTTTAGAAGATCATTAAGAGGAAAGGTGCTTGATCCGATTCCAGATAGCATCCATCTCCTCAAGGCTCATTTCTGCCAATTTTTGCCCCCCTTTTTTAGCCTCCTCTTCCATCTTTTTAAAACGACTGATGAATTTTTTATTGGTGCGCTCCAAGGCGTTTTCAGCATCGATCTTTAAGAAACGAGCATAGTTAATCAAGGAAAACAGAAGATCTCCAAATTCCTCTTCTACTTGTTCCTGAAGTGCCTCTTGCTGCTCTGCGTCTGAGGCTTTATCACGGTTGGCAATAGCCTCTTTTAATTCATTAGTTTCTTCTTCCACTTTGTACCACACCTGTTCGCGATTATCCCATTCAAACCCCACCTGCTTTGCTTTTTCCTGAAGACGCATCGCTTTTACCAGCGCTGGCAAAGATACAGGCACGCCACTAAGGACGGAGTCTTTCCCTTCTTTCATCTTCAGTTTTTCCCAATTTCGTTTCACCTCTTCTTCATTTTCCACCTTTAGATCACCATAGATATGGGGGTGACGGGCAATTAATTTTTCGCAGATTCCATTGATCACCTCTTTCATTTCAAATTGCTGTTGCTCACTGCCAATCTTTGCATAAAAGGCAATATGTAGTAATAAGTCACCCAACTCCTCTTTAATGGATGTATAGTTAGCCTCGGTAATTGCATCCGCCAGTTCATAGGTCTCTTCAATAGTCATTTGTCGTAAAGATGCAATAGTTTGCTTTCGATCCCAGGGACATTTTTCGCGCAGATCGTCCATGATAGAGAGCAGTCTTTCGAAGGCAATACTCGCCTCTTTTTTAGAATTTTCCATAGCTATATTTCAATGATAAAAATAGGCTTCTTTGACTTGCCTTTTTTATATATCTTGACAAAGACTTAAACAGCGGCAGTGAAACTTCATTATTTTCTGATCTCCTTTTTCAGCTTGGTTATTCTTATTCAAGATGTTTTTAGTCAAGCTAAAAACAGTTCCGCCCCGATTAATATACTTAGTCAAAAAATTGACTCCGTTCTAATTAGCGCTGTTGCCTCGCAACAAATACCAGGTGCCGTAGTGCTGGTCTCCAAAAAAGGACAGCTACTCATCCATAAGGCCTATGGCTATAGCCAACTTTTTAATCGTGACGGTAGTTTGCAATTGGACAACCCTCCTTTGCTAACTACGCAGCATTTATTTGATGTAGCATCTCTGACTAAAACCTTTACTACAACCTCTATCCTATTGTTGGTTGACAGAGGACTTCTTCAATTAGATGATGCGGTGGCAAAACACCTACCCTCGTTTAAAACATCTGATAAGAAAGCAATAACTATCAGACAATTACTAAGTCACAGTAGTGGCTTACAAGCCTGGTATCCGATGTACTATAATGCAAGCAACAAATATGAGGTATACAATCTGATTGCAAAATTACCTTTGGAATACCCCACCGGAACACAGCGCAAATACAGCGACTTAGGCTTCACCATACTCGGTCAATTGATAGAAGTGGTTTCTAAATCATCACTTGCCGATTTTTTGCAACGTGAGCTTTTTACTCCGCTTGGAATGAAAAACACTTGCTACAATCCCTTAGAAGTATTTCCAGGTAGGACTATTGCAGCCACCTCTATCGGTAACCCCTATGAATACAGAATGGTGAGAGACTCTTCACTGGGGTTTCGTAAACCAGAAATAAATCCAGATGCATGGAAGGGTTGGAGAAACTATAATTTGGTAGGAGAAGTGAATGATGGTAATACCTGGTATGCTGGCAAGGGTATTAGCGGAGCGGCAGGGATTTTTTCTACGGCAGAGGATCTACTAAAATTCGCTAATTTCTGGTTACACAAAGGAAATTCTGTTAACCTTTCCATGCGCGATCAAAAATGGGTGCAAGAGTTCTTGACACCCAACGAGTTTAAAAACGGATTGGGCTGGATGATGGACAATAGCAACTCCTTTATGAAAGATGCACCCGCTGGCACATTTGGCCATACAGGTTTTACCGGCACCAGCATTACGATTGTACCCAATGAAGAATTAATCATAATTCTCTTGATAAACAGACAACAAACAGGACTATTAAAAACTAAGGAGTATTTTAATATAAACCCTTTGCGAAGAAAACTTTTTGAAGCTATCAATCCTTAAAAGAGGCCCTTCGCAATCGATCATTCAATGTATTTCCAATTCCGATGGGGGGAAACTTCTGAACTAAAATAAGGTCATACCCCTTTTTATCCATCTCATGTAAAGCAGCGTATAAATTCTTAGCCGCGATTGCAAATTCATTATTCTTACAAAGCAATAACTGATGCTGAGCATCTACACCTTCTGCCAGAATATTGTAAGTGATGATCCCCAATTTTTGCTGCTTGAATCTTTCAATATCACTTCCAATGTCTTCGGATAGAATTAAGGGTGTATAAGGTGAGTAATGAGATTTAAGCATACCAGGAGCTAGCGTTAATGTAGACTGATTTAATTCAACCGGCCCGATCAATTGTTCAATCTCCTCCTGAGTAATCATCCCCACGCGATAAATAGT
Source organism: Chitinophagaceae bacterium (assembly GCA_049425065.1). Taxonomy (GTDB): domain Bacteria; phylum Bacteroidota; class Bacteroidia; order Chitinophagales; family Chitinophagaceae; genus JJ008. The sequence continues at coordinate 2,261 of JBMSWW010000061.1, read as the reverse complement.
GGGAACCCCTTCCGGAAAGCCCAGAATAGTAGATTCTAATCCACTGCTACAGGTACCTCCGTCCAAGATATACTCTATCTTTCCTGCCAACATATTCTTTACATGCAAGGCAGTGGTGGGACTTATATACCCAAATGGATTGGCACTGGGAGCTGCCAAGGGAACTCCCACTTTTTCTAAAAGCGCCAACGTAAGTGAATGATTAGGAATTCTCACCGCAATGTCTGGAAGACTATTATTTACTATCGAAGGCACATTCTCTTTTTTAGGAAGCAGCAATGTAAGAGGGCCAGGTGAAAATTTTTTAAATAGCTCCAATGCTTGGGAGGGTAATTCTCGAATCAACTCCTTAATCTGATCAAGATGCGCTACATGTAAAATAAGCGGATTATTAGAAGGACGTCTTTTAGCAATGAAGATCTTTTCAACCGCTTTTTTATTGAGTCCATTAGCGGCAAGTCCATACACTGTTTCAGTAGGAATTGCAACCAGTTCGCCCTCCAAAATAAGTTGGGTTGCTTTATCTATGTCAGTTCCTATCGTGGTAAGAAATTCATATTGAGCTCCTGTAGCCATATCCACAAAATAGAGATTGAAGAAATAACAGCCTCCAAAAAATTCTCAAAAAACTTATTCAATATAGGTAGCTGCTAAACGCATATCTGGTTCAGTTATTACAAAATCTGCTACCAAGTTAAGAGTGGGATGTGAAGCACAATAAGCTATTCCAATACCAGATTTTTTAATCAAACAAATATCATTTTCACCATCACCAATGGCTATGGTATTTTCTAATTCTACACCTAGGGTTTTACAGATATCAACGAGAGAATGCGTTTTGCAAATATCATGGGAGCAAATACTTTGTTGATGAGGTAGAAAGAAAGATGGTATTTTAACTTCTCCAGTGACGACACTTTTAGAAAACTCTAACTCATTAGCTAATGAAAAATCCAAGCGTAATTTATTTACATAATAATTTGCTACGTAATCATAGCTATCAGTAATTATTCCAATACTATAACCCTTTTCACGAAGCTTGTAGAGGAGCGAATCCAAATTAGGAGAAAAAGGGATACTCTCAGCTACTGATATCAAATCATTAACTGTTCTTCCTTTTAACAAACGCGCTATTTGTTTTGTTCTAAGGAATGCGTTAGGTTGAGATGAAATAATATCTATTAACTCGGCCTTAAAGTCAAAATGTTGAGCACATGTTTGAATAAAAGAAGCTGACAATAAAGTTCTATCCATATCAATCACGGCAAGTTTTTTCAAACTTTTAGCCCGTTCTGTAATAGCAAACTCCATTTGTTCTCTGATAACCTGGATATGTTCTAGCGTCTCTAGGTTACCCCTTTTATATCGATCAGCTTTTTCTAATATAACATTGGCAACCTCTCGAGACATTTTACCTAATTGACCAAGAGCTTGCATTTTATTTTCAATATTCCCTATATCAACTTCTGCAATACGAGCTTCTAACTTAAATACATCTATCAAAATACCTATATCTACACCATAACCATCCTGAAAATCAATTTTACTAAATAGAGATTTTTTTCCTGCAATTATTCCACTGAGGGGCTGTATAAAACTTGGAAATTCAGGTATTAAAATAGATAGCAATGGTTTTGCAACTAATTCAGTAACCCTACCGGCCTGACGAGTAAAAAAAGATTTCACAAAATCAAAATCATCATCAATTAATGGCGATGTCATTCGAGCAATCAAGTCAGATGGATAGGTAGCAATATCAGCATCAAGAAAAACAATAATTTCATTTTTTGCTACCAATAACCCATCTCGCATCGAAGCACCCTTGCCTAGTTTAGTACTTGTAATTACTTGCGCTCCAGCATTTTTTGCTTCATGAACTGTAGCATCAAGCGACTTATCATCTACTACAATTACCTCTGTAACTTGCGGACAATTGAGACTTAGGGTAACAACTTGAGCAATGGTTTGCTCTTCATTTAATGCAGGAATAATTACGCTAATCATTTTGCAAAGGTAAGCATAACAGAATCCCTTGCCAAACGATAATAAACCCAATTGCGAATAACCTCTTTATCTTGTTGATCTAAATAGACGGAAGGTGATGTTTTTATCAAAACAGATGGAAAACTATCACTACTAAAGGACTGAAAATAAACATCTTCAATAGACGGATTAATAACGCGCAATTCCTCACGAATTAATTTTGAAGAAACTTCCTTTTGATAAAATGAATCTAATAATGAAGTCGCTTTCATTAATTT